>CAZYEZ010000008.1:0-28817 GCA_964646775.1 uncultured Chitinophagaceae bacterium
TGGCGGAGGGAAGCGTCCAAGGTCCACGGGCGTTTTTGCAAATTATTTTAGATTCCAGTTCATCTTAACGGTTTTGTTAAAGGATTCAAATTTGACTATCTTTAAACTTGAAAATACTTATAAACCCGAACTGAATCCGTGCTTCATTCCAAAATCATTTTGAGATGAGATGTATTTTTTTTATCCTGTTCTCGCTCCTGTGGGTCCCTCACTTTAGCCTGGGTCAGGTATATCATACCATCAACTTGCCGACATCTGGCACCCCTCCTTTTGCTCAGAATCTAGGTCCTAACCGCGTAGAGTTCCAACCTATTTACACGAATGTAACGGTAGGCACTCACTGTGGTTTTGTAAATCAGTTCTCCGCTGGGAACCCCAGCGGATCTGGATTTTCGTTTGATTTCGACATGCCCGTCTCGGATGTCCGAATTCAAATTGTAGGACTGGATTTAGGGGAAGAGTTTTATCTTAAGATTAATGGACAGGATTATTTTATCCAGAATTCCGATATCACTGGATTCAATAGCTCCTGCGTCAGTCCCAATGCTTCCGATATTGTTAATGGACGTTTAACCACTTTAACCGGGGCTACCAATGGAAAGACGGCCGAACTGAACGTATCTGTTCCCGGATCCATCAGCAGTCTGGAAGTGCTGCAGGATAATCCCACAGGCACCAGCTCAGGGTCCATTTTCCGCATTCATGTGGTGAACGATACCTGTTTTTATCAAACCTTGGAAGCCTTGGCGCCGTCCACCGCTTGTCTGGGGGACACGCTCTTTCTTCAGGGCCAGCTTGATGCGGGTTTCAATTTTAACTGGTTTGGCCCCAACGGTCACATTGGGCAAGTCAAAGATACGTTTATAGCGCCGGTGACACCGGCCGACTCCGGTCGATATTTCTTGACCGCCGAAAGAGGCGGCTGCAAGTATTCGGCCGATACCCTGGTCAGTGTCCGGAATTTACCCATACCTACAGGAACCAGTTCCACGGCTCCGGTTTGTGCGGGCGCACAGCTGTCCCTAAGCACCGATGCCATCCCCGGTGTGGGTTACTTCTGGACGGGGCCGGGAGGATTTCAGTCTAATGCGCAAAATCCTGTGATCAGTTCGGTGCCTCATAACGGAGAAGGCTGGTATTATGTGCACACAGAAAATCAGGGCTGCTTTTCTTTGGCCGATAGCATCTATGTGCCGCTGCTTTACCCCAACGCCCCGCCGACCGCAAGCATTAACGGGCCTGTCTGCCCGGGCACCGACCTTCAGCTCTTTGCCTCGTCTGTGGCTGGAGCGACCTATGAATGGTATGGCCCGAATAGTTTTTATGCACAGGTCCAGAACCCCACGCGCAATAACATTCAGTTTTCGGATTCGGGTTACTATTACGTAACTGTAACCAAGAATGGCTGTATATCCAAGGCAGACAGCGTTTATGTCCCCGTAGAAATTCTGACGCCGACGCCGGTTGCAAGCTCCAATTCCCCGGTATGCCTGGATAATGATCTGGATTTAATGGCGGACCCCATATCCGGGGCCAGTTTCGAATGGAAAGGCCCCGCTGGTTATACGGGAACAGGTTCTCCGGCACACCGCGCGAAAATGCAGTATGCGCATGCCGGACCCTACCTGGTTTGGGCGACGGTTCAAGGCTGTAAATCTTTGCCTGATACGGTAGATGTCGTTGTCGACATACTAACGCCCACCCCAAAAACCGATAGCCTTATCGTCATCTGTCCGGGTGTCGATCTCACCCTTACAGCCCTGGATATCCCCGGCGCCCGTTATGTTTGGGAAGGGCCTGGAGGTTTTAAAGACTCCGTGCGAGAACCCATACTGAACTTTGTTCGACCGACGAATGAAGGCTATTACCGGGTTCAGGCGGTCATCGATGAATGTTATTCAGAATGGGATAGCGTTTATGTCAAAGTGGATGTGACGACTCCTCGCCCGAAAGGTTCATACAACGGACCGATCTGTGAAGGCGAGACCATCGCCTTGCGCGCCGCGGATCAACCGCCGGCGACCTATGAATGGCGTGGGCCTGGTGGATGGGTCAGCGAAGAGCAAAACCCGGACATTCCGGATGCGACCCTGGATCGCTCCGGGCTCTACATATTAAGGGCCAAGGTGGATGGGTGTTTTTCCTTGCCCGATACGGTGGAAGTGACGGTCAAACTTAAACCCATCCTTGAAGCAAGCACCAACAGCCCCGTCTGCGAGCGGGATACCCTCTATTTCTACGGGAATATACAGGGAGATTACCCCCAAACCCAGTATTACTGGAAAGGCCCCCAAGGGTTTTCGGCCAGTGGTTCGCCGGCTATACTCACGCCCACAGAAGTTAGCCAGACGGGCACTTATCAAGGCTATGCCCAATTGAATGGATGTCGGTCCGAGCCCGTGGATTTAGACGTGGTTGTAAATTATACCCTCCCAGACCCGGAGGCCTTTCATTCGGGAGCCTATAACGGGGATACTTTGTTTTTCGTCGGGGAGGGGTTGGTAGACGGGATGGAATACAAGTGGTCAGGGCCCGATGGTTTCGAAGCCGAAGGTTCGCATCCTTACCGCTTTCCTGTAGATGAAAACTCCTCGGGCGTTTATACGCTTTACGCCTATTTTGGTGGATGCATTTCTTTTGATACCATTCATGTGGAGATTTCGATGGATCCGTTTTTTGTACTCTATCCGAATCCCAACCGGGGAAGTTTTTATTTGAAAGGAGATTTGAAAGAGGATCGATTGATGTCTATACAGATCATCAATCCGCTGGGACAGGTTGTTTATAGGGAAAGGGCATTTCCTGTCCGAAGGCATATTCATAAGGAGTTTAATTTAGGTGGAACTTTATCTTCGGGGGTGTATTTGCTCCGCATGGAAATGGGGAATAAAACCCGGGACCTGAGATTTTTGGTTCAGTAGATAAATGAATGGGAATGCGCAGTATATGGATTTTGCTTGTTTTTGCTTTTTGGTCGGGTGAAATTTTTGGCCAGTCCTTTTTTCAGGTGTCGATACCCAGCGGCACCCAGCATTTTATAGGCAATTCAGTGACCGTGCGCCCCGATCCACAGGCAGGGCTCCATTCATCTTGTGGTACGGGTCCCTATACGATTAATGCAGCTAAGTCAGGTTATACATTCATATTTTCGCGACCAGTAAACCGGATCCGGGCCCAACTTACCAATCTGAACATTGGGGAGCGAATTGGATTTTATATTAACGGGTCTTTCTTTTATGTGACCCCGGGACACTTGTCGCCCTATGGAGGTACTTGCATACTAGGGCTCAGCCAGGCCATTAATGGCTATGTTACGGAGATTAACTCCGGCGCCAGCACCGCCGCCATGGTGGATATCGAACCAGGGTACAAGATTGACAGTATCAGCATCGTTCATGAAGAGTTTGATGCCCAAGGGACTCATTTCTCGTTTTTCTTTGAAGGCGATCCGCAGGTCCTGATCACAGAACCTTTTAATGATAGCCTGATGTGCCGGACCGATTCCGTATCGATTCCCTATCATGTAAACCTGCATTTTAATAATGGCAATGAGTTTATCGCCGAGCTTTCCGATAAAGATGGAGACTTTTCTAATCCCCGTATCATTGGATCGATCGTGGATGTGGGTACAAACCGAATTCCAGCTTATTTGCCCGCAGATATCCCGATTGGGGAGGGTTACAAGATTCGCGTGCGAGCCACCGATCCCCCCCGATTGTCTTCGGAAACTGATATCGATATATCGATCGATCGTTACCCTCCCATCCAGCTGCATTCCAATAGCCCCGTTTGTATCGATCATCCCATCAAGTTGGTGGCCCAGGTAGATTCCGGCGTTAGAGTAAGTTGGAAAGGCCCCTCGGATTTTTCCTCTGCCCTTCGATCTCCGGAAATTGAAAAGGCCGCCGTTCTTCACGAAGGAACTTATTATCTCCAAGCGGAGCGAAACGGGTGCATGACGATGGACTCTTTAACCATTGATACCAAGCCCACCCCGGTCATAGGAACGGTTTATAATAGCTCACCCGTCTGTGAGGGAGGCGAAGTGAAATTAGGGGCGGATCAGGTGACAGAAGGAGCCAGCTATAGTTGGACGGGCCCCCAAGGCTTTAAGTCTCAGCTTCCCTCCCCTCCTATTTCCAGCGTGGCTCCGCGCCATGCTGGGGAATATGGTTTGCAGGTGACCAAACAGGGATGCAGCTCCCTGATGAAGACCACTAAGGTAAGCATCGATGCCATGCCTGTCATTCACCATCTGGAGAATACCAGTCCCTTTGACGATCCGGCGTATGCCGGCGATCGGGTGATCCTACGCGTGGAAGGGAGCGAAGGTGCACAATATGCTTGGACGGGACCGAACGAATTTAGTTCGACGGACAGGGAGCTGGTCTTTGATCCCATCACATCGGCCAACGAAGGTATATACAAAGTGTTGGCCCGCATTGGAGTGTGCGAAGTTGGAGATTCTACACGGATCGTCGTTCGGAATCGCAAGCGCTTCGCCCAGTACCCCAATCCAGCCTCCACTTCTTTTGAGTTCTTCACTTTTGTGGAGAAGCCGCAGTCTATAAGCTACAGACTTACGGATGGCCAGGGCCGGGTAGTTTACACGAACCATCAAGAGGCAACCCAGGGTTCTATTCGCGCCGTGGTGCCCACCAGCGGCCTGGCAGAAGGAATCTATTATTTTGAGATCATCGTGGATGAGGAGCAGATTCGGTTGAAGATCCAGGTGGCGCATTAGTTCTTCGCCTAAAACGGAATTTAGGAGCTAAACGTTTTTGAGTTCCTCTACTAAATTCTGCAATACTTTTTTGGCATCTCCAAAAAGCATGGAAGTCTTCGGGCGGTAGAACAGATCATTGTCGATGCCGGCGTATCCTGGCTTCATGCTTCGTTTGTTTACGATGACGTGTTCGGCCTTTTCTACCTCCAGCACGGGCATTCCATAGATAGGTGAGCTGGGCGTCTCAAGGGCTGCGGGGTTCACCACGTCATTGGCCCCCAGAATCAAGACCACACCCGTAGTGTTCATTAGGCGGTTGGCCTCCTCTAGCTCGAGCAGTTTTTCATAGGGCACATCGGCTTCTGCAAGCAATACGTTCATATGTCCCGGCATGCGGCCGGCGACCGGATGTATGCCGTAGCAGACTTCTACATCGCGGCGCTGAAGGGCTTCTTCGAGTTCATGGCAAACATGTTGGGCTTGGGCTACCGCCAGCCCATAGCCGGGGATAATCATAACCCGGGAAGAATAAGCCATCAGGACGGCCGTGTCTCCCAAATTGATTTCTTTATGGCTTCGTCCAGATTCCGAAGCCCCGCCGTCGGCGGGCGTTCCCCCGCCCAGGGCGCCGAGCAGCACATTCTTTAGCGAGCGATTCATCGCTCGGCACATGAGGATGGTGAGGATGGTGCCCGCGGATCCCACGAGGATACCTCCCGTAAGCATAACCGGATTGTCATAGAGGAATCCGCCAAATGCCGCGGCCACACCCGTAAACGAATTGAGAAGGGAGATAACAACAGGCATGTCCGCCCCACCAATCGGAAGGACAAATAGAACGCCGTAGAGGGCAGAGAGGAATAGTACGCTGTAAAACACAGCGGGGGAGGTCGTGGCCCCGGCAACCAGCAGGATGCTGCCCGCCAGGATTCCGCCAAGGAGGGTAAAGTTGAGGGCCTGGCCGCTTTTTATCCTTCGGTCCCCGATGCGACCATTGAGTTTGCCCCATGCAATCATGCTCCCTGTAAATGAAATCGTTCCAATAATCATTCCCAGAAGGATGATGGTCATCATCCCAGGCGATAAAATCGGAGTGCCATGGCTATGCTGGAATTCGATGACGGAGATAAACATGGCGCAGGCGCCACCCATACCATTAAACAAGCTGACCATTTCTGGCATGGCCGTCATTTTAACCTTTTTAGCCATCCATGTGCCCCCCAGGGTTCCAATGAACAAGCCAGAAAAAATCCAGCCGAGATTTCCAAGGGGCAAGCCTTCGGGAGTTTTATACCAGGCCAGGGTGGCCAGAATGGCCAGGCCCATACCTGCAGCCGCCCAAAGGTTTCCCCGGCGGGCGGTCCTTGGATGGGAGAGCATTTTCAAACCCAGAATGAAGCTGATGGAGGCCAAAAGGTAAGCCAGGTAAAGCCCAGCGGATGAAATGGTGGAGAGAACAGGAGTCGGTTCCATGTTTTAGCGATTTTTCCTCTGGATCAAAGACCCTATTGATTTTTTTTCTTTTTGCCGAACATTTCCAGCATGCGGTCAGTGACGACAAAACCTCCAACGACATTCATGGTGCCAACGATGACCGCAGCCAGGCCTAGACATAAGGCGAGATAATGATCGGGGGGCGTTTGCCCCATCACGATAATGGCGCCAATGACAATTACGCCATGGATGGCATTGGCACCGCTCATCAAGGGTGTATGAAGCACCGAAGGTACGCGGGATATAACCTCAATTCCTAGAAATATAGAAAGAATTACAATGGTTAGCAGGTCCCGATTTTGAACGAAAAATTCGCTTAGGCTTTGTATTGATTGGTTTTCCATACAAGAGCGGTTTTAAGATGAGGAGGGTAGGTTACTTAGCTGCTTTAGTCCTGGGTGAAGGATTTTGCCTTCATGGCAAATGCATGCCCCCTGGATCAGTTCATCATCCCAGGGAATGATCAGCTTTCCTTGCTCGGAATTTAATAGCTGCAGAAAGGCAGAAAGGTTTCTGGAATATAACTTGCTGGCGTCGGCCGGCATCCGGGCAGGAATATCTGAATCTCCAATGATTGTGGCGCCCTCAAAATTTACTGTTTTTCCGTTCTCGGTGGCCTCCGTGTTTCCTCCGGTTGCCGCCGCCAGGTCAACAATGACCGAACCATTTCTCATGGTTTCAATCATAGACCGGGTCATAAGTTTTGGTGCAGATTTACCGGGAATCTGGGCTGTTGTAATGACGATGTCTGCTTTTTTTACGGCTTCAGCGATGGCCTGTTTTTGTCGTTGTTTATATGCTTCATCCTGTTCAATGGCATATCCCCCTGCATGGGCCGCATCCGCCGCCCCTTCTACTTCAATAAATTTGCCTCCCAGGCTTAGCACTTCTTCCCGAACGGCGGGACGGGTATCGAAAACCTCCACCACGCCGCCAAGTCGCCTGGCGGTGGCGATGGCTTGCAGCCCAGCCACGCCGGCACCCAGGATTAGAAATCGGGCTGGGGGGATGCTCCCCGCTGCGGTCATGAACATGGGGATATAACGGCAATAAGCCTGAGCTGCCATGAGCACTGCTTTATAACCGGCAATATTGGCCTGTGAGCTCAATACATCCATGGACTGAGCCCGAGTTGTCCTTGGGAGGGCATCAAGGCTAAACACGGTCCAGCGCCGTGCTGCCCATTTCTCCATTTTTTCTGCATTATTTAGGGGCTGGAACATCCCCAGCAGTACCATTCCTTCCTTAAGATTCTCGGGGATCCCTTCCCCTTTGATACAGCATAAGAGGTCGGCCTCTTTAAGAACCTCTTCGCGATGAACGCAGCGCGCCGCCCCTTGTTCGTATTCCCTGTCTGAATGAAAAGCGGATTCCCCTGCTCCTTTCTCGACGAGGATGGTCCATCCCAGGTCTGCCCATTTTTTTGCGGTTTCCGGGGTCATCGAGACCCGGGTTTCCGGATTCAATTCTTTGAGAACTCCGACCGTTAAACCCATGGCAATCTGATTTGAATAGTAAAATACTTATTTTTTTCGTCGCGGGCAATATTTGCCGGGGGGAGGGCGGACGTCTGCTGCCACTCCTTTGCACGACCGATGATCGTTGCCAGAGAAGGAAGTTGTAATTTTGTCGCCCTTGACCTCCTCCTTTAAATCGCTCCGAGTTTCATGCATTACCTATCTGCACAGTCCATCGAGAAGTCCTATGGGATCAAGCCCCTTTTTGAAGATCTTTCTTTTCATATCAACGAAGGAGACAAGATTGCCTTGGTAGCTCGAAACGGATCCGGCAAATCCACGCTTTTGAGGATATTGGCGGGATTGGAGACGGTAGATCGCGGGACGATATGGAGGCAGAAGGACCTGAACCATGCCTTTTTTGAACAGGATCCCGTTTTCGAAGAGCATCTTAGCGTGGGCGAGAACATCTTTCATTTCGGAAATCCGGTCGCGGATTTGCTGCGCCGCTATGAGGCCCATATCGAAGGGACGATTCCTCTTGATGAAACAGCCTTCACGGAGCTCCTTGCGGAAATGGAAGAGCAGGACGCATGGGTCTATGAGTCCAAGGTTAAACAGATCCTGGGTCGGCTGGATATCCATAAGCTGGACCAGGAAATGAGCAGCCTTTCAGGAGGACAGAGGAAGCGGGTGGCCTTGGCCAGAACCTTGATTGATATCGGATTTCAGCATCAGCATGTTCTCTTAATCATGGACGAGCCGACCAATCATCTGGATTTGCATATGGTTGAATGGCTGGAGCAGTACCTGAACCAAGAAAAGCTAACCTTATTATTGGTGACGCATGATCGCTACTTCCTGGATGCGGTTTGTGATAAGATCTGGGAGCTGGATGGAGGTAAGTTATATGTCCATCAGGGGGATTATGCCTATTACATGGAACAAAAGGCGGACCGCATAGACCGAGAACAGGCCAGCATGGAAAAGGCCCGAAATGTTTACCGGAAAGAGCTGGATTGGATGCGCCGGCAGCCTAGGGCTAGAACCACGAAAGCCCGGAGCCGCATCGATCGATTCGCCGATTTGGAAGCACAAGTAAAATCACAGAGAAAAGAGGAAGCGCTTCGCCTGGAAATGAAGATGAGTCGCCTTGGTGGGAAAGTCGCTGAATTGAAAAAGCTCCGGAAGAGGTATGGATCGACCACCATTCTCGATGGATTTGACTATACGTTCAAGAAAGGAGATCGGATTGGGATTATTGGGGCGAATGGTACGGGGAAATCCAGTTTTCTTCGCATTCTACAGGGTATTGAATTGCCGGATTCAGGGAAAATCAATATCGGCGAAACGGTGGTGTTTGGATACTTTTCCCAGCAGGGTCTGGAATGGGAAGAGGATATGCGAATCATTGACTACGTAAAGGAGATGGCCGAGCAGTTTCCACTGGCCTCGGGGGGCTCTCTTTCGGCCTCCCAGTTTCTTCAATGGTTTCTGTTTCCGGTGGAGCAACAGTATAGCATGGTTTCCACCCTGAGTGGCGGGGAAAAAAAGCGATTGCAATTACTGGGGGTGCTATTTAAAAACCCCAACTTTCTGATTCTCGATGAGCCGACCAATGATCTTGATTTGCCAACCCTAACCATTTTGGAAAACTTCCTTTCGGAGTTTACGGGGTGTTTGATCATCGTTTCTCATGACCGGTATTTTATGGATCGTCTGGTAGATCATCTCTTCGTTTTTGAAGGCGAGGGCCGAATTCGGGATTTTCCGGGTACCTATTCCCAGTTTAGGGAACAGGAAGAATACCAAAAGCTGGAGCAAAGGGAAAGGGAATCCAAGGAGGAGGAACGGCTGGAAGCAAAGCGGCTGAAAGAGACCGGAGGTTCCCGTTCAGTCCCCTCCAAGGAAGCCCAAACCAAATTGTCCTATCGGGAGAAGCGAGAATTTGAGGCCTTGCCTCAGGAGATGGAGGCACTGGAAACGGAAAAAAAGGAGATCCTGGCTATCTTGGAAAAAGGTGAAGAGGACTTTGAAACGCTTTCAAAACTCTCGGATCGGCTGGCAGAAATTGGTCAGGCTTTGGAAGAGAAAGAATGGCGATGGCTGAGCCTTAGCGAGCGGGTTTAGGGCGGAGCCGAAGAGTTCGGACTTCAAGGGGACCATGTAATGATTTGGGTGCGCATTCGATTCCAGGAACTGCCGGATCCCGAGCAGTGCCTCCGGTGGTATAAAAAAAGTACAGCAGGGGAGGTCTTCCCCTGCTGTCTAATCTTTGGGCTTTTCTGAGGACTGACTTTTCTTTTTCTGGACCGTCTCTTCCTGGGACCGTCTCTTCCTGGCTCGATTCATCCGTCGATCGTCCCCGGGGACGGTTCATTCCATAAGAAAGAAAACGGAACCTTAGTCTTCGGCAGATTTGTTGATTTTATCGATCTCAAACATCAGGCTGAAGCGCAAGGTGTTGGCCAGGGGGTTACGATTGATTCCGCTGCCGGAGGGAATTAGATAGGCGAAGTTCAGATTGAAAACCTGGTATTTTGCGCCGACGCCGACCGTCAGATATTTCCGATCTCCTTTGTCCCGGTGTTCATAAAAGTATCCCGCCCGGATGGCAAATTGGTTCTGGTACCAGTATTCCGTACCTACAGAGATTTGAAGCTCTTTCATCTCTTCTCCAAAACCCCCAGGAGCGTCTCCAAAGGAACCGAATAACGCCGACACAATGCTCTTGTCATAGTGAGGGTCAAATTTTGGAGTTCCCGTAGTGGATGTGTCGGTAGGAGTTGGGACCAGGAGTTTGTTTATATCCAGAGCAAAGGTAATCTGGTTGTATTCATCGGCCTTATAGGTATATGCCCCCCCTAATCCTAGATTCATGGGGATGAAATCCCGGCGATTCGAAGAATAGGTAATCTTGGACCCGAGATTCGAAATCACCCCGCCAAGGGCGACTGTGTTACTGCGGAACTCATCGATCTCCGTCGTTTTTGTATAGAAAACGCCCAGGTCCGCTGCGAAAGCATTGCCGGGTTTGTACTCCGCGCTCACGCCGGAGCTGGAAACGACCCCCGAAGCAATGGCGGAATGGATAAACCGAAATCCGATCCCTGCAGACAGATACTCGGAAAGCTTGCGGGAATACCCAAGGTCTAGGGCTAGTTCATTCGGCTTCCCCGTACCCAGGGATGCTCCCTGGTCATCCCGGTAATCAATTTCACCGAGCGAGAAATACCGAAATGATGCGCTGATGGACTGATTGTCCTCTTCTCCGAACTTGGTATATCCAGAAATGTATGCCAGGAAAATATCTGGGACTAACTCCTTAAGCCAGGGTGTATAGGTTAATGAAAGCCCGTTTTTCTTTTCCGCAAAAGGGATTTTAGCAAGGTTCCAGTGTTGTGAATTCGCATCCGGGCTGAGGGCGATGCCGACATCTCCCATGGCACCTGAGCGGGCATCTGGGGAAATCCTTAGAAAAGGAACCGCGGTTGTGATGGTATTTGTGGTGTTCGACCCATCCAGGGAAGATTGCGCGAAAAGCTGAGGTCCAAGCAAACAGAAAGAAAGGGACATCCCAATCAGAGCAAGTTTTTTTGCCATAGGGCTATTGGTGGTTTTTGATTGACAAAGATATTTTAATTGTAGAATGCGGGCAAATATTATGCAAAGCGCCCCGTTTAGTGAAGATCGTCATCGGACGCCCTCATTTTGAGCACTCTTCCAGCACTAACGCAGGATGACTAACTTTTGGTATGCCGAGGTTTCAATCTTTTCGTTGACAAGGATTTTCATATGGTAAATATAAACCCCGCTGGGGAGAATCGCGCCATTATCTGCGCGCCCGTCCCAGCTGATTTCCTGGCTATGACTGCCGGTAGGCCTGAAGTTTTGGCGAATTTGCCGAACCTTTGCGCCGGCACTATTATAGATATTGATCTCGGCTTTGAGATTTTCGTCGGGATGGTTGTGTTCAAAGCGAAAATAGGTCCTTTCACGGAAAGGGTTCGGGTAATTCATGAGGTTTTGAAGGGCCATGACCTGGCCGCCGCGCACTTCAAAATCGACGTGCCCCGTCCCGGAATTATTGTTCATATCCCATGCCCGGACGGTAATCCGATGCCTCCCTTCAGGTAGGTTGACCAAGGGAAAAGAGACCGTGCCTCGTTGATACGTATTGGGGGCAGACTCATAATAGTCATTCAGAACATAAGCATTGGCAAGGTCACCGTTAAGTACGGCGATCAAATCGTGGCCGACACTATTACCGGAAACATTAATGCCGGTTTCATCCTCTAGCTGCACAAACAATAGCGTATTCGACCCAGTAAGGCCCCCATTGACAAAAAGGCTATCTCCTATATAGGGCTTAACGACCGGGGGGCGATCCTCGATGACTGGATACTGGGAGAATCCACCAATGACGAGGCTGGTGTCTGCGCCGGCTCCATCTTCTTTACCATCCTCGGCATAGTAACTGATTTTCCCGTGACCGTATTGGTAATTCAGATCCTTAGGGGTGATGAAGCGGATGGTAAACCGTCCTTGGTCGACGGAAACTTTCCCCTTATAGATCAGATTGTTTTGTACATAAAACGATTTCTCTCCCCAGGCGGTCTTCGTTTCTATGCGACGTGGCTTATCAAAAAGCGAGGTCGTCAGCGAACCCTGGAAATGGGGAAGCAGATTTCCCTGGGCATCGCCCAAATAGCCTTTGATTTGATACGCCCCTAGGGCTCCGAGTGTGTCTGTGCTTTTTCCCGTGGCTTCTTCGATGATGGAATCAGTATAGATAAAGTGTTCCGGGAAATTGGGTAAAAGGGCTGGATCGCCTAAAAGCGCAAACTTTCGCGCATTCACTATATAGAAAGATCCCAGACTGTCGTACCGATAGATTTCGTTCTTCGCCATTCTAAGCGCATCCCCGAAACTGTTCCATTGACTTCCGTTGTGCTCGAACTGGCTGTTGAGAAAGGCTCGATTGATGTATCGATTCGGATCCTGGTAAACAAGCTGGGTTGTCGTAAGGGTCGCAATGACCCCTCCTTGGGGTAACATGGGAAGTCTTTCTCCGGATGAGAGCGTCTCTGGGTGATCAAAGCGTCCGTAATCACAGGTTGCCGTAACCAGGAATGGCAGTTTGTCCAGGTTGTCCCAACGAAGATAATCGTCCTGGGTGAGGATGCGTTCATGAGAAAGTACTTGGGCATTCCCATGGCCGTTATAATTGATGAGCAAGGTGCCTTTAAAGACCTGATCATTAATCGCCTTGTTGGCATCGGGGGCACGAAGCCCGCCGGGCGTAGAAACCATCTCTATGACATCCTGGTAAATTTTCGTGGAATTGTAAATAAGGCTGTTTTTCCGGATGGTCGATTCCATCACTTCTCCGTCGTCTAAGTGTGGCCCTGCATTGTCTTCATCATCGGCGATCAGTGTTGTTGATAAACGCCATGGTCCCAAAGATGCGGGACTTTTGTAGTGTTTGACCTTGGCAACCATGGTTTGCGCTTCCTCGAGGGTGCTGACCGGGAATCGACCAATGCCGATATCTAAAGTATTGGGGATGCTGTAATCTTCGATGTTCTCTTCAAAATCCAGAAAGCCAAAGAAATCATCATTGCAATAACTCATCAGAACGTTAAAGGATTCGGCGGACTCGAAAGTGGGGACAAAGTTTGTATTATTCGGTATACGGTCTTTGTAATCGTAGGAGGCATCTCCGAGAAGCAAAAGATAACGGGGTATATCTTCGGGGCGGTTGGCCTTGTTATACAGGTGACGCATGAAATCGCGAATGGCTGAAATATCCTGACCTCCGGAAGAGAATTCGTTATATATCTGCTGGGGTGTCGTGACGAAAACCCGAAGCTGCTGGCTGTTCCTGTGGAATTCAGCCAATTCTTCGGCGGCTGGAAGGAATAAGGGGTGACTGACCATGACGTAATCCACTGGGGGGAGACCAAAAAGGTTTTGGTTTTCAATTTGGCCGATCCATTCGGGATTTGGAAGATCGTCGGAGTTCCAGGCCGCCCATTCAGGGAAGTTTGCACCCTTATGATGAAACACATAAGATGAGCCGGAGACCGATCCCTGTATCTGAACGGGGTTTTGGGGATCGGTAACCTCCCAGACACGGGTTTGGGAATGGCCGCCTTCGATATGGAAATTCCTGGGCCCGGGTTCGGGGAGTCGAAATAGCAGCTGTGGGCCATCGAATCTTAATCGGCGCCTGGTTTGGATGGTTATGTAGTCGAGATACCCGATGGCCTGAGGGGCCGCGCCCTGATAATCCAGGCGAATATCCACTTGCTGGGCCGGGGCTTCGATTTCCCATTGGACCCCGGCCAGACTCACGGGTACGTCATCTTCAGACTGGCCGGCCATGGTCAGAGAAATGTCTTCCTTATGCTGGCCGTTCCAGAAAAATGAAAAGCGATTTCCGTTGGCCGCAGAGCGAGAGCCGACCATGATTTTAACCCATGCCCGAGATACCGGCCCAAGATGGAAGGGGAAACTGCGGGATGCCACCCTTCCCCCGGTGGTGCCAAAATCGGGGCCCCACCATCTTTTGCCGAGTTTGCCTGGGTTAAACAAATCTTCTTCCCAGACCTGACGGTCTAAATATTCATAACTGTCCGCCCCTGCCTGCGGTGGCGCCGATACCCGGGTGACCCGGGCTCCGGCCATTTCCCCAAGATTCAGGAAATAGTATCCCTTCTCTTCGTAAAGGTTTTTCTCATGGACATAGAGGCCGGTAGAAGTATCCAGCTCCCATCGAATAATACCTTGGCCATAGAAGGCGATGTAATCTTCCGGATCGAACTGATGGTTGTTGTTTTTGTCAATGAAATCAATCGCTATCTCTTGCAGCCCCTGGACTTCCGGGTCGATATTTTTTTCCGGCAACATGGCGCCACCCTTTCCAAACAGGCGAATGGTGGAAGGGTTCAGCTGCTTGGGATCCATGCCAAGGTGATTGCTTAGGTAGGCATAATCGAGTTTATATACACCGGAGTTCACGATCCCGATTTTATACCAGTTTCCCTGGGCGAGCGGCCCATCCATGCTGGTTGTTTTTAAACTTCCCCTGTCGATGGTCGCCGGAGGGGCTGCTTCAACCAGTTCAAGTACATAATAAACCAGCTGTTCGCCTTTGGAAGTGTAGGCCGGGATCTGCACCCAGACAAAAGGTTGTTTCCGTTCCCTGCCGAAGGCGGTTTTAATTTCATGGGGGTGGCCGGTCCGCGCGCCCTCAGGCAGCGTGACGGGGGCGAGACGGTAGTCGATGAGGCGGATCTGGGGTGGGGCGTCGACCTCCAGGGGGATCTTGCGGGTAATATAACCGGATTGGATATCCGCCGGTGAGACTGTAAAACTCATTTCCCGCTGGGCAAATGCCGGCAGGGAACAGAGTACAGACAAAAGAAAATATAGGGAGGTCCAGCGGGTCATATGATGGGATTAGGTATTTGTGTCACTCATCAAAGTTAAGCCAAATCTCACTCTGACGTCAAGCAAAGACTTGAAATTCCAAGCTATAAACGTTAAATGTTGAGTATTGTTATGTTTCGCAAAATCGGCAGAAAAAACTTTTTGAGAAAATCGTTGTCTCAATCCCTTGACATTATGAAAAGAATGCTCTATCATTGTAACGCGATTAATAATTGTTCAACTCATTCGTAGCAAATATTTTGTTTTGATTATGAAAAGATCTCTCATCGGCCTGAGTGTGCTGTGTATTGGGGCTGCCACGGCCCTTTCAGCCTGCTCTTCGAAAAATTCTACCGGTGTTTCCCAGGTTACCGGCTGGGATTATAATGATCCCCGTTTAGGCGGGTTTGACGTAGCAGACTATCCCGGTCAGCAAACCGGCCCTGGATTGACTTTCATTGAGGGGGGAAGGTTTACTATGGGACAGACCGAAGAGGATCTGATGTTTGAACGAAACAACAGGCCTCGTACCGTTTCTGTTTCATCCTTCTATATGGACGAGACCGAAGTGGCAAATATTCACTACCGGGAATACATTTACTGGCTGACCCGGGCTTATGGATCGGACTATCCGGAGGTGATTTCCAACGCATTGCCCGATACCACTTCTTGGCGCTCAGCCCTGTCATATAATGAGCCACTGGTTAAAAACTACTTCCGCCATGCCGCCTATAATTATTATCCCGTGGTTGGTGTGAACTGGTACCAGGCCAATGAGTTTTGTCAATGGCGTACGGACCGGGTGAACGAAATGATATTGATTAAGAATGGCTTCCTTAAGCGGAATGCCAACCAGGTCAATGAGGACGTGTTTACCACCGAAACCTATACAACGGGACAATATGACGGAACGCCAGGAAAAGATCGTAAGCGCGATTTAGATCCCCAGGGCGCCGGATCCCGGAATGTCCGTTACTCTGATGGATATCTGTTGCCCGACTATCGTCTGCCAACAGAAGCAGAGTGGGAATATGCGGCCGTTGCGCAGATTGGCAACAATCCCGAGCCGGAGACCAGCCGTCGTCGCGGAGAGGAAGTGATCACGGATAGAAACGTATATCCATGGGGCGACGCGCATACGACGCGTTACGGTATTCGGAATTCCTATCAAGGTGAATTCCTGGGTAACTTCAAAAGAGGACGGGGAGACAACATGGGGGTAGCAGGAGGTCTGAACGACAACGCGGATATTCCAGCCCCGATCTATTCCTATCAGCCCAATGCTTATGGATTGTATAACATGGCGGGTAACGTGAGTGAGTGGGTACTTGATACCTATCGCCCCACTTCTCCGGATGATGTGAACGATTTTCGTCCATTCCGCGGTAACGTTTATACTGCCTATGAGACCATCGAAGGGGAGAATAACCTCGAAGAAAAAGATAGTCTGGGACGTATTCCTACCCGCATCCTAACGGACGAAGAATTGCTTGCTAAAGAAAGATACGATTTGGGAGCAAGGGCAGACCTTAGAAACATCAAGGATGGTGACAGTGCATCGCTGTTTACATATAACTATGGTACCAATACGCTGATTAGCAACGAAGCCAAAGTGTATAAAGGAGCTTCTTGGGCGGATCGCGCCTACTGGATGTCGCCTGGTACTCGTCGCTTTATGCAAGGTTACAAGGCATCGTCAAAAATCGGATTCCGTTGTGCCATGGATCGTCTGGGAAGTCCCAACGGACGTAACAATGAACAAGCTGGAAACTATTTCGGTGAAGGCAAGGGACGGAGACCCGGTAAATAAATCGGTTCAGTTTGGATAGAACCTTGCGTTCCATCGCTACGAATAGAAAAAATCCCTGCTCCATTGGAGCAGGGATTTTTGTGATAAGCCGGATGATTTCCTAATTTTGCCCCTTGTCTTTGCTTGGGCGAACACGGCCCCGGTCCTTACCTTGGATTCAAATATCATGTTGACCATTCCTGCACTTTATGCCTGCTTTAAGGCCAGTTCTAAGGTGAACACAGACTCGAGAACCATTGGGCCCGGGGAGCTTTACTTTGCGCTTCGAGGGCCTCGTTTTGATGGCAATGCCTTTGCCTTGCAGGCCTTGGAAAAAGGCGCGGCCTATGCCGTCGTCGACCGAGACTTTGAGGGGGACGATGACCCTCGGATACTGCGGGTGGAGGACAGCGAGGCCAGCCTCCAAGCCCTGGCCTCCTACCACCGAAGTCAATGGGAAGGAACCTTGCTGGCCATCACCGGTTCGAACGGTAAGACGACGACCAAAGAATTAATTTATCGGGTCCTTTCTACCCAGTACCCGACCCAGGCTACCGTGGGCAATCTAAACAACCATATTGGTGTTCCCTTAACCTTGCTTTCGCTGAAACCAGAGACCCGGTTTGCCGTCGTCGAAATGGGGGCAAACCACCGAGGAGAAATTGCCCAATACTGCCAATGGGCCAAACCGGATTACGGGCTGATTACCAATTGCGGCAAGGCACATCTGGAAGGGTTTGGCTCCCCGGAAGGCGTGAAAGCAGCAAAAGGAGAACTTTATGATGCAATTCGGCAGGGAGAAGGAAAGATTTTCCTCCATGTAGACCTCCCTTATTTAGTCGAGATGGCCCAAGGCATTCCTGATCCCATCACTTATGGACAGGGAGATGCGCTTTATCGCGGCAAACCTCTTGTTACGGACCTGTATCTGCGGATCGCCTTACTAAGCCGCGGGATGGAGCGAAGCCTCGATACCCAGTTGGTCGGGGCCTATAATTTCGGGAATGTTATGGCGGCCCTTGCCGTCGGCTTACATTTTGGTATTCCCCTGGATTTGGCATGCGAAGCGATCGCTACCTATGCACCCGGGAACAGTCGTTCTCAGTATTTAAAAAAAGGGGGGCATCAAATTGTATTAGATGCCTATAACGCCAACCCTAGCAGCATGGAACTGGCCATTCGACATTTTGCTCAGTGGGCGCCTGACCCGAAGCTGGTTCTACTCGGATCCATGAAGGAGTTGGGGAAGGACAGTCGGAAAGAGCATGAAAAACTGGTGGAGGAACTGCGCGCTCACGACTGGGCTCAGGTGATTTTTATAGGTTCCGAGTATGAAGGTCTAACGGGAGCGTATCCCTGCTTTCCTACCATCGATGAAGCCATTCATTTTCTGAAGGAATTGAAATTGCCGGCTTCTTCCGTCTTGATAAAGGGCTCGCGGGCCCATCAGATGGAGCGCTTACTTGAGGTTTTCTGAAGCATGGGTATCCCCATCGAGCGTTTCTTGAATCTTTGCATTCAGGTCGCGCATGGTTTCTTGAACCAGAGGCCAGTCAAAACTCTCCAACGAGCTATCTGCCGCATAGGTAAGAAGCACCATGGATAAGAAATCCTGATCGTCCTTTCCTGCATAGTGGGTTCGCATATCGCGGATCTTTTCTTCGGCGATACGTACCGCTTTTCGGACGGCTTCTTCCTCTTGCGCCCGAATGCGAATCCGATAGCTGCGGCCGGCGAGCCAGACGTTTATGGAAATCAGTTCGTCTTCCATAGGTTTTGATTCTGGGTTTGATCTGTTGTTGGCGGCTGGTTGGCGTCTTCATCCCTTTCGTCCTGGGAGGATTCCTTGCGATGGAGAAGGCGATTTTGAAAGACAAGCAAGACGAGAACACCGGAGGTGATGGCGGCATCCGCTATATTAAAGACCGGTTCGAAAAACGCGAAGCGGCGCCCTCCGATCCAGGGAATGCTTTCCGGTATTTGGATGTCAAACAAAGGAAAGTATAGCATATCGACCACCTTGCCGTGAAAAAGCGATCCATAGCCTTGTCCCCATGGAACCCAGCGGGCCACATGGAAACTACTTTCTGTAAAGATCATGCCATAGAATATACTGTCAATGAGATTACCGGCCGCGCCTGCGAGAATCAGCGCCCCACATATAATGGCACCCCGGCTGTATTTTTTACGAATGATGTCCCAAAGAAGGTAGAAGCCAAAGATGACCGCTACAAGACGGAATAAAGTAAGCAAGAGTTTACCGGTCGGCGCATCATTGATTTTCATGCCGAAAGCCATGCCTTCATTCTCGATAAAATGCAGCCTGAACCAGTCTCCGATGACCCGGACCTCCTCTCCATAATAGAAATGAGTTTTGATATAGATTTTAGATGCCTGGTCCAATACCAGGACAAGGATGATGAGCAATAAAGCGTGGCGATATCTCACGGGTCGGATTCAATGCAGTGAAGGGCAAATATACGGGCTTGAACTCGAATTCAGGGATTGGAAAGGGAATCTATAAACCTTCTGCTTCTTGCGTTCTTGGAGAGATTTATAATCTGCCCGAAAGGGTGAGCAGAAGATTCCGACCGGGTCCTGAAATGCCTGAGGAAAAGCTGCGATAGTTTTGATCGCCGATATTCTCCAAGGCAATCTGCGCTGAAACGGAAGTATGGATCTGGTAGCCCAACCGAAGATTTAATGTATGCCAGGCGGGGGTACCAAGCGGCGTCGCATACTTCAGGTTATCTTCTCCGGAAGGCGAATATTCGTGCAAGCGTTTCCATCCTTGGTAGCGAACATAAAAAACGGCCAGCCAGCGATTTTTTTCCCAGGAAAGCGAGGTTTGCCCAAAAACCGGGGAAATATGATCCAGGGGCAGGTATTGGCCCTGGTCTTGCATATAGCGACCCTTCTGGTATTGAATCATAGATTCGAGGACGACCTCCGGGTGAAGACGTGCTTCCAGGGCGGCAGATCCTCCATAAATATACCCCCTTGCCTTGTTCTGGTTTGCAAATATGGCCGTCTGAACCCCTTGATAAAGAAGACTGTCCTGATTGCCCCAGCGGAAAGCGTCGACGACAATGATATCCCTTAGCCAGGTGTGAAAACCGTTTACACCCAGTTTTAGCCAGGATCTCGGCTTGACTTCCAAACCGAGATCTAGATTATAGGTATACTCGGGATCTATTTGGGGGTTGGGGACAATCAGATACATGCCGCCCGCCGATTCGAAGACTTTGCCAAGGTCATCTACATTCGGTGCCCGAAATCCGGTGGATGCATAGAGATTGACCGCCAGTTCATGCATCGGCGTATATCTTAGGCCGAGACTTCCGCTCCAGGCCCAGGATTGCTGCTTGGCCTCATCAAAGGGAAATGGGAAAAAGGATTTGTCCAGGAAGCGGGCATGCAGGTCCACGTAATTCAGGCGGAGCCCGTCGCGCAGGAAGAGTTTGTTTTTGATGAGTGGGTACTGATGTTGGGCATAAAGCGCTGCAGCGAACTGCCGGGAGCCTCCATCGGGATAACGGGTGTCAAGATCCTGTCGCAGATGGGTTTGTATATGCTGTCCATAAGCATGAGATCGAACGGCATTGTATTGGCCGTCGATGCCCAAATGCAATACATGGAGGCCGATTCGCTTTTGTCCATCCAGGTAATAGCCGAGGACGTCTAGGTCCTCGATTCGGTGCTCCAGAATGGGGGATCGGAAAGCTCTCTGCATTCGACTTTCCTGGATGCGCTGATAGTTGAATCCCGCCCGAATCTCCTGGAAAAATCCCATTCTAGGCGTGGACTCCAAGCTGTAGGCGGCTAGGAATCGCTGCTGCGGACCATAGTACCATCGGGCAAACCGGGGTTGCCCTTGCCGCCATTCAGTGAGGCGATCGTAGCGCGGAATTTCGCTGGATGTGGAGTACTGGAGGTTTAGGCTATGTGTCAGGTTTTCTCGGGGACGATACAGGAGTTTCTGGAGCAGGTCAAACTGGGTGTATCCGCTATATATTTGGATCAGCGGGTCCGGATTGATGATGATTTGATCTTCTCCGTTGATCTCCTGCACATAAGCCTGCCGATGCCAAATGGAATCGTAAAATGGATTCTGGTGCTTCCCCTGGCGAAGATCTCCATAGTCGCTATACTGGACGGCGGTTAATGAGGCCCAGCGCTTACCCGCCAACTCTAGCTCTCCGTGGATGGTCTTCTCTTTATGTGCCGATCCGAATTGAACGGTGACCGCTCCGGATTTTCGCATCTCGCCTTCTTCTGCCTGTTCTTCTTGAAATCGAGGTTTGCGCGATTGCATATGAATCACCCCGCCCAGTGCATCACTACCATATAAGGTGGAGGAAGGCCCGTAAAGAATGTCCACTTTTTCCAGCATTCGGGGGCTAACCGTGATCAGATTCTGGAGGTGTCCAGATCGATAAATCGCATTGTTCATGCGGACGCCGTCGATAACCAGCAAGACTCGACTGGCCTCAAATCCACGAATCTGGGCGCTGCCACCTCCACCCTGACTGCGTTGAATGAAGACCGAACCTGTTTTTTCGATCAGATCCGCCGTATTGGCGGGCATGGCCCATTCGATATCCTTCTGGTCCAAAGTGACCAACTTCTGAATGGATTTATGCCGATCCGTCGGAAACTTGTCCGTCGATATGGTGATGGCATCCAATTGCACGGAGAAGCTATCGGTCTGTGCCCAGGTCGTCGCCGAAAGGCCGCAAACTAACCAAGCTAATCCGCTGGATTTAAGCGCTGAAATCAGGCATGACGGGGCGGCATCTTCGGCGGCCTGCCTGCATGGAATTCCTTTTGTTTTCATCAAAATTTAGGGGGCAAGGGGAGCTTTGGTTACCTGGAGTACTTCCTTGGATTGGGCATCATGGCGATGAACAAAGGCAACGAGTTGACAGTTTTTAACTTGGAAATCTTCAGGTACTTCGTAAGTGAACCAGCGCTCATAGACTCTGCCTGGCTCCTTGTTGTCGAGATCCGCAAGAAACTCGACGCCGGTTACCGGCGTTAAGAAATCTCGCAGGGTGTGTTTGAATGCGTAGGCCGAATCGAATTTACCATGGGTGAACTCCTGAATGTCGATGAGATCGTCTTCTAATAGAGCCAGGCTCAGATATTGCTTTTCGTTGACAGCCTGTGCGTAGGCGACGCGAACATGAATGGTGGCCACCCGGCTGGAAGGGTCAAATTGGGAGCTGAGATCCAGGTTGAGGATGCCAGGGGCCTTGAGCGCCTCATCGATGGCACCCGCCCATTTGGGTGTATAGTGGAGTAATTCGCCCTGAAATGGAAGGCGATTAAATCCTGCACTTGGCATGCCCGATACGGCGGAGTAGATTTGTTGCCCAATCGCGGTGCCCGCCTCGGTTCGCAGATCATAACGGGCTCCATGCGCCGGTTTGCTCTGCTGGAAATTGAAAATATGGATTTCTATGGGAATAATTCTTCCGGGATTCTGATCGGAAATGCTGGTGAGCATGTCGCGGGCGGCAGGGCAATTAGCGCAGGTGGCGCCCGTAAACTCTTCGACCAACACATTGCGGGAACTGGCCTGAACGGGAGGGCCAAGATAGTGGGTGTCCACCAGAGACACGGGGTCGGCATCAAACCGGATGGCCGGACCCTGCTCCTCGCAGGATTGTCCCAGAACCGTCAGGACAACCAAAGAATAGAATAGAAACCGTTTCATGGTATGGGCAAGGCGTTTGTCTGGCGAAAATAAGGAATGTTTTAGGTTTTTTCATGCCAATGAGGGCAGACCGGGGAAGGGGGATCTCTGCATTCATTCGTTTATCTTTGGAAGAAATTCACGGAAATGGAACAATCAAAACGGCAGAAGCAGGTTGGGCAACTGGTCATGGAGGAGATGAGTCAGATCTTTCAGAAGGAAGGAATCAATGTAGTGGAAGGGGGGATGGTGTCCATTACCAAAGTGCGGATGACGCCCGATTTGCTGGAGGCGAAAATTTATTTGAGCTTCTACAAGATCGCCCGTCCCCAGGAGCTAATCGGGGACATTCGTGCGCGCACGCCGATCTGGCGGAATCTTTTGGGTCAGCAAGTCCGCAACCAACTCCGCCGCGTGCCTGAACTCGTGTTCTATATCGATGACACCCTAGAATACGCCGATAAAATGGAGGCGCTATTCCGCAAGATCGAAGAAGAGAAGTCCCAAGGGGAGGACCCGGCGACCAAAGCATGAGGGGAAGTCTGATTTTTCATATCGCTTTTCGCTATTTTCGGGGGCTTCGGTCCGCGAATCTAGTGCCCATACTCTCTCGGATTAGTATGGTTGCCATTGGCATTTCCAGTGGGGCTATGATCGTTCTGTTTTCGATCATGAACGGTTTTGAGTTTTTGATTCAGGATCTATACAAAGCCTTTTATCCCCCCATTCGAATCAGCGCTACGGAAGGGAAGTTTTTTCAGTTGCCTTCCGAAAAAATGCATGCACTGAAGCAGATAGAAGGCGTGGAGCAATGGTCTTGTGTTTTGGAGGATCAGGTTTTACTCACCCATTTTGATGAGCAGAAGATTGCCACGGTCAAGGGGGTGGACAACCAGTACTTTTTGGTCAATCCGCTGGAGGACTATCTCATCGACGGAACGACCGATATCCGTGGCGGGGAGGAGCCGACCGCCGTGCTGGGATTGCAGCTGGCCAATGAGTTGGGTCTGGATCTCCACCATATCTATGCCTATTTTGACCTGCACTATCCCAATGCGGAAGCGGCCGGCCGCGTCTCCAATCAGCATGCATTTCGGTCGCATCGATTTCGGCCCGTAGGCATGTTTCAGGTCCAGGATGAGTTTGACGGACAGATTATCTTAGCAGACCTCCAGACCGTTCAGCATCTGTTTGGACAGCCACATGCGTATTCTTCAATAGAATTGAAAGTTGCGCCGGGTCATTCGCCCCAAAGCGTGCAGAAGGAGATTCGGGGAATACTCGATTCGGGGTATAAGGTAGAAACCCTTTATGAGCAGAACCAATCCTTATTTATGGTAATGAAAATGGAGAAGTGGGCGATTTACGGAATTCTGGTCCTCGTTATGCTCATTGCCTCTTTCAATATGGTGGGGGGATTGACCATGCTGGCCCTGGAAAAACAAAAAGACATGGCCATTTTGCGGGTTATGGGGGCTACGCCGGCCATGATTCGCAGGCTGTTTTACATCGAAGGATTACTTTGGGCATTGGTAGGCGGGGCGGGAGGCCTTTTATTGGGATGGCTGGTTTGCCTGGGACAGATGCATTTTGGCTGGATTCAACTTTCGGGGTCTTTTATTATCCATGCCTATCCCATTCGGCTCGTTTTTGCCGATTTTATGCTTATCCTTTTCACGGTGACCGGGGTTGGCTTGCTTGCCGCGGCTTATCCGGCGGCAAGAGCCAGCAAACTTCCCGTTTCCTTACGCGCCGAATAAAGCAAGCGAAAGCCCGATTTACATTTTTTTCGGCATGCGTATTCCAAGGAGGCCCATGGAATGGCGAATCACTTGGGCGGTCATTCGAATGATTAATATGCGCATTTCCTTCAATGCGTCTGTTTCTGCTTTCAGTATCGAATGGGTATCGTAATAGCTATTGAATTGCTGCGTCAATCGAAAAGCAAATTGGGCGATAAGTGAAGGGTTCATCTCCAAGGCGGCCGAATTCAGTACTTCCGGATAACTTTCCAATGTTCTGAGCAACTGGATTTCTTCAGCGTCCAGATCTTCGCCCTCGAAGGCGGGAATGGGCATGCGGGCTAAACCATCTACCGTATAGCCGCCTTTGCGAAGGATCGAACAAATCCGTGCGTGGGCATACTGGATGAAACTGGCCGTATATCCATGAAGGTCGATGGATTCTTTGGGATCGAAAATCATTTTCTTCTTGGGGTCAACCCTTAGAAGATAAAACTTGAGCGCTCCAAGGCCAATGGTTTCGCTGAGTTGATCCATCTCCTCCTGGGAGAAATCCTCGGTTTTTCCCGAAGAGGCCGACTGAGCCCGAGCAATGAATATCATCTCTTCGATCATATTATCGGCATCGACGACGGTCCCTTCCCGACTTTTCATTCTTCCCGAAGGCAGTTCCACCATACCGTAAGAGAGATGGAAAATTCCTGCGGCGCTGGGTTCTCCCATTTTTTGCAGTATCGCCTGAAGAACCTGCATATGGTGGTTCTGCTCGTCACCAATCACATAGATGGACTTATCTAAATGATAATGGGCATGTTTTTCTTTTGCAGTACCTAGGTCTTGCGTAATGTATACAGAAGTGCCGTCTCCCCGAAGCAGCAGTTTGTGGTCGAGGCCCTGATCTTCTAAATCGATCCAAATGGACCCATCCTCTTTCTGGTAGACGATCTTCCTTTCCAGCGCCTTTTCGACCATGGTTTTACCGAGCGAATAGGTCTGGCTTTCATAATAATGATGATCAAACTGAATGTTGAGCATTTCATAGGTCTGGTCAAAACCTTCGTATACCCATTGATTCATGGTCTCCCAGAGGGCCATGGTATCTGCGTCTCCCTGTTCCCATTTTCTGAGCATCTCCTGGGCTTCTTGTAGCAGGGGCGCTTCTTTCTCAGCCTGATCCTTATTCATACCCTGCGCTACCAGTGTCTCCACCTCTTTTTGATAGGCCTCGTTAAACTTCACGTAGTAGTCGCCGACGAAATGATCCCCTTTCGTTGAGGTCGACGACGGCGTCGCGCCCCCCGCAAACTTTTGCCAAGCCAACATAGATTTGCATATATGGATGCCCCGGTCATTGATCAGCGTCGATTTGATGACCTGCATCCCATTGGCCTTCAGAATTCGCGAGATGGCATCGCCGATAAAAATGTTTCGCAGATGGCCAAAGTGAAGCGGCTTGTTGGTATTCGGGGATGAAAATTCCACCATGACCCGATAATCTTTAGGAGCTTGCTCCCCGTATTTCGGATTCTGGATTTGGTTGCGCAAGAAATCGGCCCAGTAGGCGGTCCGGATTTCCAAGTTTAGAAATCCTTTGACCAGCTCATAATCTGCGATCAGCCGACTGTGATTTTTCAAGTAGTCACCCAAGCGGCTTCCGATCTCATCCAGGGGGCGGGACAGTTTTTTGGCAAGGGGGAATAAGACGAGTGAATAGTCTCCTCGAAACCCTTCCCGAGTTTGATTGATCTGCACGGGTTCAACCTCTGC
This sequence comes from uncultured Chitinophagaceae bacterium, assembly GCA_964646775.1. Taxonomy (GTDB): domain Bacteria; phylum Bacteroidota; class Bacteroidia; order Chitinophagales; family Chitinophagaceae; genus CAYPQN01. The sequence goes on from CAZYEZ010000008.1 coordinate 26,108, forward strand.
GGCAAGCGAAGGATAGATTTCTTTTATGGCCTGCTGGGTGGCCTTACGGATTTGAGAAGCAAGATTCATCGGGTCTTGAATTTTTGAGCAAAAATAAGCATTGTATGCAAGGGTCCGCAAACCCTTCCAGAAACGCAAGAGAACTTTGAAACGCCGATCCTCCCAGCGCAGTGATCCAGGTCGTCGTTTTCCGACTAAAAGCTGGAGGTGAGGCCAAATTTGAGCCCGCTAAATGCTGGCTCATAACGACAAACCCCGCCCGTGCAATTGATTCCTTCTACCTGGCGTACAAAGGCGGCGGTGAAGCGGTGCGACCCCCGGGTATGAGCAAGGAAGAAATTATAATAATGCTGAGAACCGGTCGTGGCCGCAGGCCCAGGCTTGAGGTTATACATATCGGATACCGCAAAGGACCACTTGGAGGCGATGCTGTATTCGAGCAGGGCGAATGCCCAAGATCCAAAATCCTGCTCCGTGTGCTGATATTCGAACTCGGCACGCAGCGATTTTTGAGGTCTCAACCGATAAGTCAGCTCGACAAAGGGCGTATAGGCTTCGATGATGGGAACGCCTGATTTCACTTGATAGATCTCCTGATTATATCGCATGAATTGCAGGCCTCCATGAATGATCGTTTTCTCGATGCCCCGGTACTCTCCTTCTAGGTAAACCTCCCGGTATAGCTCTTCGTCCTCTAGGGTGTTGATGTGATTGATGTTTAGGTTGAGATCCAGATCATCGCTCGGATTGATCAGAATATCGGCGCCCAGGGCCCGCTCGCTGAGATCCTGGGATGCAGGGGTGTACCGGGCCATGAGACGCTGCGGACGCAGGCGGGCCACCACCGGCTGCCAATTTAGCAATCCCCGGATTAATACTTCGTTGGGTGAGGTGCGCATGACGAAATGCTCCGTACGCTTCCCGCTTAAATTGATAGCAAATCCTTTGCGGGCATACCCCAAGGTGCTGTATAGCACGGTGCCGTCCGCGTTTTCGAGCTGATTGTCGACGACCAATGCTTCGCGGGTCTTATAAGATCCTTCCAGGTACCAGGAAATGGAACCGGCGACCAAAGTATTGTAAGCGGTAAATCCGTACATATTGTATTTTGGAATGAACCGCGTCTCCAGGGGCTGGCTATTAATCGTAGAGCTAATCAAATCCATGCTGGTCTGATCCAGCGTACGATTGATTGCCCCCAGTCCGGGTACCATGAAAACGGAAGAGCCCACCGAAAAGCTCCCTTCTGCCGAGATGCCTTTTATAACGGGGGCATACCGCTCAAAGAGAAATTTTTGCTGACCCGTGAAGGCTTTTAAATAGACTTGGTCGGTGAGTTGATATTTCAAACGGAGGCCTACTAGGGCGTTGTCAATCAGCAGGCCTCGGTCTTCATAGGCCCGGAAGAGAATACCAGAGCCGATCTGATCATAGATATATCCGGCCGTAATGGTGAGATCCTGAAAGGATTTTTGCACATTCCAGGCGCCGATCCCGAATCCCCTCATCGCTTGGACCGGATCGTAAAGGTTCGAGTTATGGAATGCGTCAACCCTCACGCTCGCCGAGAAATCGCCCCATTGATATCGCAGCCCAAGCCATGCCTCTCCGCCACTCAAATATTGATCGTAAAGCGGATTATGGGCCGCATTGATTAACGTATCTCTTTGGAAGAAGTTTAGGTTCGTCATGAGATCTCCCGAGAGGTTTCCCTGGGCCAAGACCCCGCTTCCTAGGGCCATAATCCCCAGCGTGAACAGTGGTTTTTTCATGAATAATGGCGAAAAATTGATAAATTTTTGTGAACTTGCCGAAAGGCCATTGGCCAAGCAAATTTTTCAATAATTTTAATAATAAACAACAACTATGAATAAATGGATGGCGATGCTACTTGGTGTTCTAATAAGTGGCTCCGTTGCGGCTCAAGTTAAGGAATTACCCAATACTCCCATTAAGGATGTTAAGACCGGCAAAAAACTGGCTTTTAATGAGGTCATTAAACCAGGTAAGGTTACCGTCGTAAGTTTTTGGGCAACCTGGTGTGTGCCCTGTAAGAAGGAAATTAAGAATGTGCGGGGCAAGCTGGGCAATTGGCAAAAGGAAACAGATTTTGATTTTATCACGGTTTCAATCGATGAAAGCCGGGCAGAGGGATTGGTTCGAAGCTATGCGAAGAGTCAAGGCTGGGAATTCCCTTATTATATAGACAACAACTCAGACCTGAAGCGATCGCTTAATTTTCAAACCGTACCATTTACCATCATCGTTGATCGGACGGGCAACATTGCCTTTATGCATACCGGATACGAAGAAGGCAGCGAAGATGCCATGTATGAGCGGGTAAAGGAACTTGCTGCCAAATAGGAAAGGACTAATCTGTCCCAGGAAGGACGGCAAAGTCTGCGAAATCGCCCGCAGAATCTTTAAAAAAACTTCGGCGAATTCAATGTAAGGGATTGGGAAAGGTTTCGCTTTTTGGAACCCAACCCTTTCTTTTTGACATCGGGTATCTTCCAGTTAGCTTCCGGTTATCTTCAGCTAAGCTCTGTTGGCCCATCATAACTGAACCCATGTTTAGCCAGGGCCGATAGGGTGGCTTCGCCAGGCATATCTCCTAAGCATCGTTCCTATTTCAACGGGATTGTTTCTTATAGCTCTATGCTTGTTCTATGGCTGTTCTATGGCTGTTCTATGGCTGTTCTATGGCTTG
>CAZYEZ010000008.1:28917-34213 GCA_964646775.1 uncultured Chitinophagaceae bacterium
TCTATGCTTGTTCTATGGCTGTTCTATGGCTGTTCTATGGCTGTTCTATGGCTTGGGCGGATTCTTGGAGATCTGAACCAGCCCATACCCTTTTACCTTTCTCTGCGGCCGGGCTGATCTGCCTATTGTTTCTGCCTTTGTGTGGGCAGCATCGCGATTGCTTCGAGGATCATGGGAGATGCAAAGCCCAGCCGACCGTCATTCTGTTTTTCGGTTTTAGCCTTTTCGTCTTTTCGGTTCTTCGGTTCTTAGATGCTTCGTTGAAGCTTCGCTGACTCGATCATTCAGCTATGAATAAACCCATATCAGCCAAAGCAGAAGGTCTGCCTATTCAGGTCCAACGCAAATCAGTCGTGCATTTAGGGCCGACTCTCCGGTGGGTCCTTGCTGCTCCCGCGATCGGCTTATTTGTATTTAGATAAGCCGCTGGAAGATGGGTAGTAGCCGTGACTGAGATCCCAGACTAAAGGAGAAGTTTCGATCTGACCTTCAATATTATGTTTCCAAACTTCTATCCCTGAGGTATCCAGCGCATAGAGGAATTTGTCCTGGCTTCCGAAATATACCAGGTCTTCTTTCACTAAGGGAGAGCTGGTTACAATCGATCCAGTCGTATATCTCCACTTCATGGTGCCATCAATGATGTTCACCGCGTAGAATACGTGGTCATGGCTGCCGAAGTATACAACCTGATGCTCTGCATTGGGGGTAGAGACGATCCGATCCTGGGCGCGGAACCGCCATCTTTTCTCACCGGCCGAGGAATCTATGCAGTAAAGGTATTCATCGTGGCTTCCGACGATGACATTTCCACCATAAACGATGGGAGAGGAGTGAATCATGCCTCCGGTTTGGTAGCTCCAGCGCTCGGAGCCGTCCTGGGTGCGCAAAGCGTAAAGTCGACCGTTGTTACAGCCAATGTATACAAAAGGTTCGGAAACGGCCGGGGAGGATAGGGTTGGACTTCCGAGATTATGGGTCCAGTTAGCGGCCCCCGTGTTTATATCCAAGGCATACATTTTGCCCTCTGAGTTGGCGAAGAATAGTTGGCCGTTGCTTAAAGTCGGGGAGGAATAAATGGGTTCTTCCGCATTAAACTTCCAAAGTATACGGTCTTCTACCACATTGAGGGCGTAGATGGTATCGTTTACAGAAGGCACATAGACTACATCGCCCTGGGAGGTGGGTGAAGCATAGAAACCAAGGAGTTTTGCATCGTCAAAATGATAGCGACGGATGACGGTCCCACGCTTGGCGTCCAGTTTGAATAGGCTGTCTTCGGTGGGTAGTATCAGAAAATCCTGCACCACGACCGGCGTTGCAAATTGGCGGCGCCCCAGGTAAAACTCCCACCTTTTCTTCCCGGTAAGGGGATCGAGTGCATAGAGGAACTCGTTTTGGCTGCTGATAAACAGGCTGGGGTAGAAGGTCTCGGGTAGGGGCTCGTCTTTGCTAAACTCCTTTTCACAGGACAGGAGCATAACGGATGCCGCGACGACGATAAAGGGATGGATCCAACGATTCCGCATGATTTTTGAGTTGATAACGTAAAGTATTGCAAAATAGGCCTTTTCGGCTTTTATTGCAATATCGGGAGCAAAAAATAAATCCAGTCTATGTGTACAGACTGGATTTTAGCAGTAATGGCGTGCAGGAGATGAGATCCATTATGCGTAAGCCCGGGTCTTTTGCCGTTTGATCTGGCTGATCATTGCATCGAGGGCCATATCAAAAGATTCTTCAAAGCTTTTAGATATATGCTTTACGAAGAAGGATTTTTTGGGAATGGTCACCTTGATTTCCGCAATCTTGTCTTTGATGGTATGGACCACGTTATCGAGCTTCAAGTAGACCTCTACAGATAGAATATGGTCATGGAAAGTCTCAATTTTTGAAATTTTGCGCCGAACGTGGTCGAGAAGTTTGGCGTCTGCATCGAAGTTCACGGTTTGGATCTGCAGATTCATAATCTATGGATTTAGCGGTTAAACAATTATCCTCTCGGATGGTTTTCTTTATGAATATTTTTTAGCTGTTCAATCTGATTATGGGTATAGATTTGGGTGGCTGCCAGACTGGAATGGCCGAGCAAATCTTTAATCGCCTGGATGTTGGCTCCTTTTTGCAATAAATGGGTCGCAAAACTGTGTCGAAGAACGTGCGGGCTTCGTTTTTCCAAGGTAGTGACCCGCGAAAGGCAAGATTTTACCAGCCGATATAGAAACTGGGCATAGATCGGCCTCCCGGAGGGCAAAATGAATAGTCGGTCCTTAAATTCGGTCTGCTTAGCTTCCGGACGTTTGGATAAATAGAGGTGGATCTGTTCCAGTTGATGGGGAGAGATCGGAATGTCCCTTTCTTTATTGCCCTTTCCTCGCACGCGGATTAGAGACCTCGACCAGTCAATATCGGGGCAACGTAACTGGATGATTTCGGAGCGGCGCATTCCGGTTTCATAGAGCAGAGAGATGAGCAACCCTTCCAGGAGACGGGTGTCATCATCGGGGGCGGATGTCCGATCCAAGGCTTTCGCTATTTCTGCTTCCTTGAGAAAAACAGGCAGGCGCTTGGGGGATTTCATCAGAAATACCGCTTTGGCCGTATTTTGCTCACCTGGATTATCTGCCAGAATAAAATTAAAAAAGGAACGAACGGCGGCAATCTTCCGGTTGATGGACGTAGGGGCCATGCCGGATTCTTTCAAGCTGGCCATCCAGCTTCTGATTAAATAAGCGGGGGGAATTTGCAGTTCTTTCTCTGTGGGGGCTTGACTGGGACTTACAAAATCTACAAACTGTTCCAGGTCTTTCTGGTAGGCGCTCTGCGTGTGTGGTGAATACTTCTTTTCAAACCGCAGATAATGGATGAAATCACGAATGGCTCTGTCCCACATAAAAAACGACTGATACTGTAAATATAATAAATTACAGCACCGGTCGTTGGTAGGAATTTGTTAAATAATGAGGGTGGACTAGTCCTCAAACTTACCAGAAAGCAATTGTTGCTTGTAGATTGCTTTTAGCTTCTGGTTCCGGCGGCGAATCGATGGCTTAATATAAGCTTGACGCTGCCTAAGTTGATTGAGAATCCGCGCTTTTTCGAATTTCTTCTTGTACTTTTTCAGCGCTTTGTCGATGTTCTCACAATCTTTGGAATCAATAATCAGCATAATTTATAATACCCCCTTTTTGTAAATTTCGGAGGGCAAAGATAGGCTATTTTGGTAAATTGCACAAATATGTAGACCGATAAAGGCGGTATAGATTGAAATTTGTGAATATGACTTATGATATCCGGAATGTTTTTGCCTTGATTTTCCTGATTGCCTTCGGCGCTCTGATTTTTATGGCCTGCCAAAAGGCGCCTCAGGATACGGCGGATCCAGAGGATCCGCGTTTGCAACAACCCTACTGCAATGATCCGGAGGCGGTAAATTATAATTGGGACTTCCCGGGACGGCCGGATAATTCCGTATGCTATTATCCAACCGATGTTTTTGCGGGTCGCTACCAGTTTGAAGACACCCTCTATTATTCTTCGGAATACATACCGATGGGTACGCGAACTTATACCCTGGAGTTGGAGGCCCAAGGCCGGTCCAATATGCTGCTAAAAGGGTTTTGCGATGACGGAAAGGCTTTTACCATGAAAGCAGGTCGCTTTTTTCGCGCTACCTTGGATTCGTTGTCTCTTGCGGACTCCTTAATGCTTGGGGGGCAGTTTTTTTGCTCGACTCAGGATACTTTGAGCGGTTATATCCTTTATAGATCGGAGGAGCCCGAAGGGATCCGGATTCAGTTTCGGCAGGGGACGGACACCAACGCTATTTTTCACACGGGGACGGCCTGGCGCCTTCCTTAAAGGGGCACGCATGCCCAGCATTCAAAGTTTATGTTTACAGGTATTATAGAAGAGCAAGGTACTTTAGTGGAGGTCCTTTCCCAGGGCACGAATCTGGACTTCTGGATTCGGGCTTCCATGGCGGGCGAACTGCGGCCAGAACAGTCGGTATCGCATGATGGGATTTGTCTGACCGTCGTTGAGCAGAATGAGGAATCCTATCGGGTTAGTCTGGTTCAGCAAACTTTGTCGCTGACCACCGCCGGGAAATGGAAACCGGGTTATAAGATTAATCTGGAGCGGGCCCTCCGACTGGGAGATCGACTTGACGGGCATTGGGTGCAAGGTCATGTTGATGGAAAAGCCCTGTGTATTCATCGGGAGAATCGAGATGGCAGTTACGTGTTCCGCTTTGAGCTGCCTGCGGAATTTGCGCCGCAAATCATTGAAAAAGGTTCGGTATGCCTGAACGGAGTGAGTTTGACCGCTTATGACCTGGATGGGGCGCAATTTAGTGTGTCCATCATACCTTATACCTATGAGCATACCAATCTTAAAGGGATTCAGCAGGGGGATGCGGTCAATCTGGAGCTGGATATTGTCGGAAAATACTTATCCCGATCTTTGGCGCTAAGAGAAAGAGGACAGGGCGCTTAGGTCCTGATCACCCAGGGGAGTGATCCGAATCTATGGATTGCCCTCTTTAGCTGTTTACCTTTGTATGATGCGCATCGCTTTTGACGCTAAAAGAGCTTACTCCAATGGCACGGGTTTAGGCCAATATAGCCGCAACCTCATCGCTGGCATGGGTCGGTACTTTCCGGAGCACAGGTACTATCTGCTGGCTGGCAACCCGGCTGCGGATCGGTTTAAGCTGTCTTACGAGGGAATGACTACTTTGAGGCCGCAGGGCGCCTGGACCGTTCTTCCTGCCCTATGGCGAAGCTGGGGGTGTCGGGAGGTCGTCGGGAATCTAGGCATAGACCTTTATCATGGATTGAGCCATGAGATTCCGTTTGGGCTCAAGGCAAGGGGAATCTCCGCTGTGGTGACCATGCATGACCTGATTTATGAGCGGTATCCCCACCAGTATGCCTGGGTAGATCGACAGATATATCGGGCAAAAGGTCGCTACGCCTGTCGTCATGCGGACCGGGTGGTGGCCATTAGCCAACAAACCGCCGACGACCTGATCGAGGTCTATCAAGTAGATCCTGAAAAAATCCGTGTCTGCTACCAATCCTGTGCTCCCGCGTTTTACGAGCAGCTGACGGAGGAGCAGATCGATCAAGTTCGAAATCGATACGGGCTCCCTTCTACCTATTTGCTTTTTGTAGGCTCACTTATTGAAAGAAAGAATCTAGAAGGCGTCCTGAAGGGCCTTCATAGGATTCCGGCAGAGCGTAGGCTGCCTTTGGCTGTTGTCGGTTCTGGATCCAGGGATTATGAGTTTCGG
>CAZYEZ010000009.1:0-33334 GCA_964646775.1 uncultured Chitinophagaceae bacterium
CCACGAGAATTAGAACCCGGCCTTTCTAAAAAAAGAGAAACAGAGAAACAGAGAAATAGAGAAACATAAAAAACATAGACCTAAGCCCCGGGTTCTTCTGCCTCCACCTTTTTTCGGTTCCGCGCCTCCTGAGCCACTAATTTCGCTGCTTTTATAAACCCGGTGAAAAGCGGATGAGGATTCTCGACCGTACTCTTGTATTCCGGATGATACTGGACACCGATAAAAAAGGGATGGTCATCCAGTTCTACCACTTCTACCAATCCGGTTTTGGGGTTTATACCCACGGAACGGAACCCGGCTTTATCAAAGGGCTCTACATAGCGATTGTCGAACTCGTAGCGATGCCGATGACGCTCAGATATCATGGTGGTTCCATAAATCTGGGCCATCTTGGAGTCTTCTGCAAGCTGGCAATCGAAAGCACCCAGACGCATGGTCCCGCCCATTTGCTGAACAGATTTTTGCTCTTCCATCATGCCGATCACCGGCTCTTTGCAATGCGGATCCATTTCTGTTGAGTTCGCATCCTTAAGGCCCAGCACATTTCTGGCAAATTCAACGCAGGCCATTTGCATCCCCAGGCATATCCCCAAAAAAGGAATCTTTTCTTCCCTGGCATGGCGGATGGCATCAATTTTCCCCTCGACCCCGCGTTTACCAAAACCGGGAGCCACCAAAATGGCATCCAAATCCTTCAACTTTTCCATGCAGTTTTCCGGATTCAGATATTCTGAATGAATGTTTCGCACCTCCACCCGGGTCTCATTAACGGCTCCTGCATGAATCAATGCCTCTAGGATTGACTTGTAAGCATCCTGCAGCTCCACGTATTTTCCGATCAGGCCTACGGTGACCTTGGACTTGGGGTAACGTAATTTGTTGAGAAATTCTTTCCAGCGGCGCAAGTCTGGCTCTTCACCCACCGGGAGCTTGAGTTTCCGCAAGCAGATCTCATCGAGTTTCTCCCTCATCATTTCCAGGGGAACGCCATAAATCGTATCGGCATCCAGGGCTTCAATGACTGCATCTTCCGTGACGTTGCAAAACAGTGCCACCTTTTTTTTCAGATCCTTATATAAGGGCTCCTCGGTCCGACAAACCAACACGTCGGGGCTCAAACCATTCTCACTTAGGAGTTTTACCGAGTGTTGCGTGGGTTTGGTCTTCAGTTCTTTGGCGGCCTTCAGATAGGGGATCAGGGTAAGATGCACGACCAGGCAATCGGACCCCTTCTCCCATTTTAGTTGACGAACGGCCTCAATATAGGGCAGAGACTCAATATCCCCTACCGTTCCTCCGAGCTCTGTAATGACGATATCATAATGATTCCCTTCCCCTAAAAGTGTAATTCGGCGCTTGATCTCGTCCGTAATATGGGGAATCACCTGGACGGTTTTACCTAGATAGGCGCCCGCACGTTCCATCTCGATGACATGCTGATAGATTCGTCCGGTGGTGACATTATTTGCCTGGGAAGTGTATGTATTGAGGAAGCGTTCGTAATGACCTAGGTCAAGGTCGGTTTCCGCACCGTCTTCGGTCACATAGCACTCCCCATGTTCATAGGGATTAAGCGTGCCCGGATCGACGTTAATATAAGGATCAAATTTCTGGATGGTGATTTTAAAACCTCGGGCTTGAAGAAGTTTGGCCAGAGAGGCTGCAATAATACCTTTTCCCAGAGAAGAGGTCACTCCGCCGGTTACAAATATGTACTTTGTCATAACGAACAGGTTTGTGGACCGGCGCGCCAGAAGTTATATTCACACATAAAGGGAACAGAAGCGACCTCGGTCATGCAAAGATAGGAAAAGTATAGAGGTTAAAAAACGAGGACGAAGGCCGGTTTTGGGAATGAAGGGGAATGATTAGCTTTGATTGAATTTTGTAGCGACATGCAATACAACAGGGAGGGCTTTTCTGATTCCTCGCTCCGCCAGATCTACGAGCGTCTGCTTTATCCGCGCCTTATCGAAGAAAAAATGTTGATCCTTCTGCGTCAGGGGCGGATTAGCAAATGGTTTAGCGGGATCGGCCAGGAGGCGATTTCCGTGGGACTTACCTTAGCCTTGGATTCCGACGAGTACATCCTCCCCCTCCATCGCAACCTGGGTGTTTTTACGGGCCGGGACATGCCCCTTGAAAAGTTATTTCTTCAGTGGCAGGGGAAAGAAGAAGGTTACACCCAAGGCAGGGAAAGATCCTTTCATTTCGGTTCGACGGAACACCATATTTGTGGAATGATCTCTCATTTAGGTCCGCAGTTGGCGGTGGGAGACGGGATTGCTCTGGCGCATAAACTTCGAGGTCAAAAAAAAGTCGCGGCGGCTTTCTGCGGCGATGGAGGAACCAGCGAGGGAGATTTTCACGAAGCGCTGAACCTGGCCGCGGTCTGGGATCTGCCCATCCTATTTGTGATTGAGAATAACGGATATGGACTCAGTACACCGATAGAGGAACAGTTTCGGTGTAAGCAACTCGCAGACAAAGGAGTTGGCTATGGCATGGAAGCACGGATTGTTGACGGCAACAACATTCTGGAAACCTACCGCGCTTTTCAGGAAGCCCGAAATTATTGCCTGGAGGAACAAAAGCCGATATTGATCGAGTGCATGACCTTTCGAATGCGGGGGCATGAAGAAGCCAGTGGCACCCGATACGTTCCAGCCGAGCTTCTTAAATCCTGGGCCGAAAAAGACCCCCTGATCTGTTACGAGCAGTATTTATTAGAAGAAAAGGTCTTATCCGAAGAAGCCGTGGCGGAGATTCGGAAAAACTGGAGTGTAAAGATCGATCAGGCCGTGCAGAAAGGCTTGCAAGCGCCCCCGGTCACGGTGAACATTGAAAAGGAGATCAAAGAGGTCTATGCACCTGCCGCAATTCATATTGGGGCTGCCCCCTCGGCCGCTTCTCGCGAGATGAAGTTCATCGATGCGATCCGCGAGGCCCTCCGAGATTCTATGAATCGTCACCCCGAGCTGGTCCTTATGGGACAGGATATAGCCGCATATGGCGGCGCCTTCAAAGTAACCGAAGGCCTGATGAATGAATTTGGCGCGGATCGGGTCCGAAACACGCCGCTTTGTGAAAGCGCTATTATTGGCGCGGCACTGGGCCTGTCGCTGAAAGGGTTTAAATCGATGGTTGAAATGCAATTCGCCGATTTCGTCACTTCAGGGTTCAACCAAATCGTCAACAATCTGGCCAAGATTCATTATAGATGGGGACAACAGGCCGATGTGGTGATCCGCATGCCTACCGGAGCAGGGGTTGGAGCGGGTCCATTTCACTCCCAGAGCAATGAAGCATGGTTTGTGCATACTCCAGGACTAAAGGTTCTATACCCCAGTTGTCCCGAGGATGCCAAAGGCCTGCTGAATGCAGCTTTTGAGGACCCCAATCCCGTCTTATTCTTTGAACACAAGGCCTTGTATCGAAGCATTCAGGGGCAAGTTCCCGAAGGGTTCTACACCACAGAAATCGGCAAAGCAAGAAGATGGCGGTCGGGCGATGAAATCAGCCTGATTACCTATGGAGCGGGCGTCCATTGGGCTTTGGAATATGCCGATGCCCATCCAGACCTTTCTATGGATCTGATCGACCTGCGGTCCCTAGCTCCCATGGACTATGCGATGATTCGGGAGTCGGTGCAGCGGACCGGAAAAATGCTTTTTCTCCATGAAGACACCCTTACCGGGGGCATCGGAGGGGAGGTTTGCGCCTGGGTAGCCGAACACTGCTTTTCATTCTTAGACGCCCCGCCCATGCGCTGTGCTAGCCTGGATACTCCGGTTCCCTTCGCCAGGGAGCTCGAAGACGCCTTTCTCGCCAAGGCTCGTTTAGCCCAATCCATAAGCCAATTACGGCAGTATTGATTCGGTGGTCTTTCGTACTTTCGCTGAAACCCCGAAACATCCATGATGATCCGATTTTACTTTGCGGGTTTTTGGGTATTACTGCTCATGGGTTTTGCAGGCTGTCAATGGGCGCATTCCGGCCCCATGCCCGCGGCCGGCCCCATCATTCTGGGCGACCCCGAAACCATCGTCACCGAAACTGATTCCCAATACCTGTCAGACCGATTCGAAGTTCCAGGGTCGTCGCCAGCGGCTTCCGCACGATCAAGCGCAGAGCCCTCTTCGTCCCCGGCATCCACCTCTAGCAGATCTTCGGAACCCCAACCAGGTGAATGGTTGCTGGATGTCGATGGACTCAAACTCCGGATTCGCGGCATCGCGGTGCGAGGGGAGGGCTATTCCGTTTTGCTCCAGGCCGATTCCTGGGGGGATCCAGTCCTTGAAGTCCTAGAAGGAGAGCTGGAATCCATGCGTCAGCGTTATCAGACGATTGTCCTGCTAAAACCAGAAATGGGACAGATGTATCTTCGGGACTTAAAATTCCTTTCCGAATGGGAAACCGTGCCCACGACTAGCCCGATCCAACCCTTTTCCATCTTGGAGAAGAAAAGACTGGAAGGAGCACATTTTACTCGATCTCGGCTACAACAGTCCATCTCGCGGGAAGGGAGAAGAAGAAATTTCAGCCGATCCTATGAGAATCAATGGATCCAGGCTGGAATCAAAGCCAAGAACGTCCATCAGGCGCCGCTGTCTCCGTTCCTTACGACCGTAATGTGGCAAATTCGCGGGAAAAATGCGCAGGGACAGACCGTCCATCGCCAGGTTCGTATTGATCGACCTTACTAATTTCTCGATGAACGCTAGGAGGGGTCTTCCAGCAGGGCGATACACTTCAGTTCGATGGCAATCGGCGTGGGGAGGGCATTGACCTCTACCGTTGTCCGGCAAGGCTGATTGCCCTGAAAGTATTCGGCATAGATGCGGTTGTAAGTAAGAAAGTCACGCTTCATATCCACAAGAAATACGGTCACGTCGATGAGCTGGTCCCAATGACTGCCGCATTCCTCAAGGACAATCCGCACATTATCAAATACATTGCGGCACTGAGCCTCAAAATCGAAGCTTTGAAAATGCCCATTGGCATTGGTTGACAGTCCAGGAATGGTATCATCCACCCGGCGGGGTCCAATTCCAGACAGGAATAATAAATTTCCCGCTTTACGGGCATGCGGATACAAGCCGACGGGCTTCGGTGCTTTCTGAGTGGTCCTTGCGTTACCGGATGCGTTCTCTGACATAATTTATAAATCTAATTTATTAAAGTTCGATACAAACGTTTTTTGGCTCGGTGAAAAATCGCATGGCTTCCCAACCTCCTTCACGACCCAAGCCGGATTGCTTCATGCCCCCAAAAGGCGTACGGAGATCCCTTCGAAGCCAACAGTTCACCCAAATAATACCCGACTCCAGGGAGGCGGCCATACGATGCGCGCGACTCAGATCCTGGGTCCAAATGGTGGCTGACAGTCCATAGCGACTATGATTGGCTAAAGAAAGCGCCTCTTCCTCGGTTTCGAAAGGCTGGAGGGTAACGACCGGTCCGAAAATCTCTTCCTGATTGGTTAAGGCATCGGGGCCTAATCCTTCAATCACGGTGGGTGCGATAAAATATCCGCCAGCGCAGCGCCCGGTCAGGGTCACCGAATGACCGCCCAGCAAAAATCGACCCCCTTCCTTCCGAGCCTGTTCGATGCAACCAAGTATTTTCTCATAATGAGCGCGGCTCACCACGGCGCCCTGCTTCACCCCTTCTTCGAGCGGATCTCCGGGAACCAGCGCTTTCGCCCTGGCTACAAATTCCTCCCGGAACCTTTCATAAATGGGCGCTGCGACCAGAATCCGGCTGCCACACAGACAGATCTGACCCTGATTGGCAAAAGAGGACGATAGGGTCGTGCGCATCATCTTATCCCAGTCCGCATCTTCGAAGATTATATTGGGATTTTTGCCCCCGAGCTCTAAAGACAGCTTGCGAAAGGACGGGGCCATGCGGGAAGCAATTTCCGCACCTGCGCGGGTACTTCCGGTAAACGAAACGGCCTTGATCTGGGGATGATCCACGATGGCTTGGCCGGCTCCCGTCCCCTGCCCGTGGACGATATTCAGCACCCCTGGCGGCAATCCGGCCTCCTGGGCGATTCGACCCAGAAAATAGCTGGTCAGCGGAGTGACCTCGGATGGTTTGGCCACGACACAGTTTCCTGCCGCCAAGGCGGGGGCAATTTTCCAGCTAAAAAGATAAAGGGGAAGATTCCAGGGAGAAATACACCCGACCGTGCCCAAGGGCTGGCGCAGGGTATAGTTAATGGCTTCGTTACCCATGGCATGGCTTTCCGCACTAAACTGCTGGGCGGCGGTCGCAAAAAACCTAAAGTTTTCAGAAGCCCTCGGTATGTCCACCTTCCGGCTTAACCACAGGGGTTTTCCATTATCGGTGGTCTCGGCGACAGCCAGGGCTTCAAGATTTGCTTCAATCAGCGATGCCATCCGCTCTAGATAATGAAACCGTTGCTGGGCGGTCGTATTCCTCCAACCTTCCCAGGCATGCCCAGCGGCTTCGACGGCTTGGTCTACATCCTGGGCATCGCTGTCCGGAATCTGGGTGAAAACCTCTCCCGTGGCCGGGTTTATGTTATCCAGGTATTGCCCCGCCTTCGGGGCAACCCATTCTCCTCCAATGAAATTGGTGAGGAAATCTGGTATCTCCAATTGCATTCCCCAAAGATAGCGGAAATCCCTCTTCCTTGAGGGAGGGCAAGGACCCGCTACCCGGATTCAGACGAATTATGAAAGCAGCTGAAATGCCAGCCAGGCCGAGCCATAGGCCAAGACCAACATATAGGCAAATTGCAAGAGGGGGATTTTCCAGGATCGGGTTTCCTTACGAACGATGGCCATCGTGCTCATGCACTGCATGGCAAAAACATAGAAGAGCAACAAAGCGACGCCCGAACCCAAGGTATAAACCGGTGTCCCATCCGCATGGCGGGCTGCTCGCATCTTCTCCCGAATCGTTCGATCAGAAGCTTCATCATCAAGGCTATATAAGGTAGCCATGGTACCTACAAAAACCTCACGGGCAGCAAACGAAGTCACCAGGGCAATGCCAATTTTCCAATCAAATCCTAGGGGTCGGATGGCCGGCTCCAGAAAATGACCCATGATGCCCGCATAGGAGTTCTCCAACCGCGCCGTTTGATAGGCCTGCGAAAGCTCCGAAGGATCCATGTCACCGCGGGCCTGCGCCTCCGCATACTGCATTTCCACTTTCTCCATTCGCTTTGTCGGACCAAAACCGGATAAAACCCAAAGCGCAATGGATATTACAAGAATGACCTTCCCCGCTTCTACCACAAAGATCCTTGCCTTTTCCACCATGGTGATCAGTACATTCTTCCATCGGGGTGCCCGATAGACGGGCAGCTCCATCAGGTAATGGGAGCTTTCCTTGGCTTTAATCAACCGATCCATAATCCAGGACACCAACAGGGCGACCACAAAACCGAGCAGATAAAGTCCCATAAGGACCATCCCCTGCAGATTGAAGATTCCCCAGCTGCGATCGGGGATCACCAAACCAATCAGAATGGTATAAACCGGTAATCGGGCCGCACAACTCATCAAAGGCGTCACCATAATGGTAATGAGTCGCTCTTTGGGATTTTGAATCGAACGGGCAGCCATCACCGCCGGAACCGCACAAGCCATACCACTGATGAGTGGCATCACTGATCTTCCGTTTAAGCCGACGCTGCGCATCAACCGATCGCTTAAAAAGCTTATCCGGGCCATATACCCACTGTCTTCCAGAATATTTATGAACCCAAAGAGGATCATGATCTGGGGAATAAACATCGCTATTCCCCCCAATCCAGCTACCACTCCATTAATGAGCAGG
Organism: uncultured Chitinophagaceae bacterium; assembly: GCA_964646775.1. GTDB lineage: Bacteria > Bacteroidota > Bacteroidia > Chitinophagales > Chitinophagaceae > CAYPQN01. The sequence goes on from CAZYEZ010000009.1 coordinate 7,822, forward strand.
TCCTTGAACATGGAGTCTGGAAGCAGCTGATCCAAGAACACCGATCCTTGCTGGAACAGCGATTCTACCCATGCCATCGGATATTCTGCCAACCAGAATATGCTCTGGAACATGATAAATAACACAAGAAACAGCACCAAGTTTCCCCATAGCGGATGCAAAAGCCATTTGTCCAGCCTTTCGCTAAACAAAGCCTGGCGAAGCGGACTTGCTTCCACCACGGTTTGCTGCATGATCTGCGAAATCCGCTCATACCTTTTCAAAACTTCTTCGCCCTGAACGCGCGCCTTGGAAAGCCCCGCCTCCTCGGCCGCCTTGCCTATATTCTTTTTCTGATCTGCCGATAAGAATCCAAACTGCTCATACTCACAAGCAAGGTGAAAAGCCTTGTAAGCCGAATTCAAGCCCATATCATCCTGGATCTTTTGAACCCATGGCTCTTTCAGGACTTCCATGTCCACGAATGGTTTCCTTTCTTTGGCCGACCCCATTTGGCGGAGATCAACGATGGCTTTCTTCAGCTCTGTAATTCCTTTGTTTCGACGGGGATTTATGGGGATAATTGGAACACCCATTTGCCGCTCCAAGCCTTCTACGTCGATGGACATGCCTTTTTCTCGGGCAATATCATTCATGGTAAGGGCAATGATCACCGGATAGCGGAGATCCATGATCTGGGAGCAGAACAAAAGGTTCCGCTTCAGATTGGAGGCATCGGCAATCACGATGACCATATCTGGCCGGTCTTCGCCTTGGGGATCGAGGAGCACCTCGCAGGCAAGTCGCTCATCTTCGCTTTTGGGATAGAGGCTGTAGGTTCCGGGCAGGTCCAGTATTCGCGCCTCAAATCCCGGCTGAATACGGGTCGTTCCGGATTTCTTATCTACCGTAACGCCTGGGAAGTTGCCCACCTTCTGGTTTAGACCCGTCAGGGAATTGAACAGGGATGACTTTCCACTATTCGGATTTCCCACCAGGGCTATCTGATATAGCTTCTTCATGAATGGTGGCCAAAGTTAGCCATTGCTCGAACGGCAAATCGTTAAAAATCAGTTTCCTGGGGATTTTTTCCCAATTCTGAAAATGGGAAACCTAAACCGATCTATTCCCGGCACAATTAGCCCAGATCCGGATAGATTTCTCCGCTCTCCTCCCCAGGGTGGCCAACTTAGCGGATCAGATAAACCGTTCCGGAAAGCTGAATCGGATCGCCGGTCACGGCAGATCGGTAATTAACCAGATAGACATAGGCGCCTCCGGGTGCGGGCAGCTCATCGAATTGGCCATTCCATCCCTTGTCTAGGTTCCGGCTTAAAAACACAAGATTACCCCAGCGGTTGAAAATACGCAGCTCGTAATCTTTGACCGGGCAAATCACCTCAGGCTGAAAAGAGGAGCCTCTGCCTCCGCCCTGGACGTAGAATGCGTTCGGCATAATCAGGCATTCTATGCAATCCGAAAACTTGACCCGGGTATGATCCGCATACTCCCCGCAAACATTCCTGGTAATCCGAGTATAGGTTCCTTCCCGTGTCGGAAATACCGTGGATTCCCGAGACCCTGTGTTCCAGGAATACTTAGTCTCCGGCTGCGCAGGCGTGCCGATCATTTCCGGCTCTTTACCGCACATGATCCACTCATCGGGAATCTCCTCCTTCGGTTGATAAAATATCTTTACATAAATGGCCGCTTTCTCGCTTTCACAATAGGCACTGCGCTGAGTAACAAATACGCTGTCCCAACCTGGAACTTCGGTATGGATATAAGGCATGTATTCCGTCCCCACTAAACTATTCGAGTGAGAATACCATCGCAAAGAATCCCCCACTACATTAAACACCGGATGCTTTACCCCTTGACATAGAAACGTGTCAGAAGTGATGGGGGGAGAAGGTCGGGTTTCTATATATACATAGACACTATCTTTTTGCCGGCCGCATTCGTTTTCGGCTTCCAGAAAAATCCGCTGGGAATGAGAAACCGAGGTTTGAGATCCCGTATCCCCGGTGCTCCATTGAAAAGCATTAAATCCCCCGGGAGCCAAAAGCGTCACGGGAAGGTTCTCGCAGCTCCCCGTATCTGGGCCCAGGTCAAGCTGCAACCCTGGGTCATACATTAAATCAAATTCATCGATCACCACTTGACAATAGGACCGGGATACGCAGCGATAGCGACCTGGCTTTCCGACTTTGATTTCCCTTCCGTTTTGTCCGGATGACCAATGATGATCGCCTTCATTTCCGGTGCAGCGCAGGGTTCGGTTCGCCGTATCTCGGGCGCATACACCTATGGTTTGTTTTATTAATAGGGTATCTGAGGGGTCGATCGGAACCACGGATACGTCATCAATGAACAGATAGGCGATCATGGTTTTTTGAGGATCGAGCTGCGAAGGATAGATCGGCTTCACGGAAGGGGGCCCCGTCCCTTGGTCAAAACAGCCCAGGGTCAGCCAAGCCTCACCCCCTCGCGCCTGATAGACGCCGCCCACTTTGATCCAGTTCATACGGTCATCAAGGAAGGTCCCGGCCGGAGACCGAAGGGTATAGGGAAGATGGAGCGTGTAGCCTGTCTGCCTGTAATGCCGGTCCTTCGAAAGGTGAATTCCGATCTCATCGATGCCGACGTACTGGAGGTTCGAAAATCGGCCTACGCCAGGACTTACATAAAACTGTATGCAATATTTTTGGCCGGCAACCAACGGAGTGCTCAGGCGAACCTGTATATACTCGCGCACATCGAGGGATCCCGAGAGGTCCCCCTCCCATGCGATGATGCCCGCCATTCCATTGCCTGTGCGGGCGTACTGATGCCCCCAATGCGTTTCGGGCACATTCACCGGCTGAGGTGCACAAGCATGATAAAAATCGGCGGAATTAAGATTTGGGGGCGCCGGCTGCACCCAATCGGACAGCCGGTCAAAATCTCCTAGAAACTGGGGGCATGTGCGATAGTCCTCAAAGCTGCCATTAGGCACCAAATTCTGAGCCATCACCGGAAAATGGGTCCATACCCATAACAGCGCAAAAACAGCAATGCGGCCTTTATTCATAAAACGGCATTCAAAGAATATTATTCGGCCGGATTTCACGAATCTAAATGTTGCCAAACAACTTCCCTCTACGATAGACAGTGTCGGGAGCCGAAAGTGTTGGTTCAGCCCTTCGCATTTACTTTTCCCTGAAGGCTTGAATCCGCTATCTTTGCTTTCCAGAAGCCGCCCCATGCATCCAAGTCAGATTCGGATAGAGGACTATTCCTACCCATTACCTCAGGACCGCATCGCCATCCACCCCGTCCACCCTAGAGACCAAGCCCGGCTCCTGGTCTACCGTGGATCGAATATCCGCACATCCCATTTCCATTCTTTAGCAGATTTTCTTCCACGCCCCAGCGCCTTAATCTTTAATGAGACCAGGGTCATGCCGGCAAGGCTAATCTTTCGAAAACCCACAGGTAAAAAAATAGAGATCTTCTGTCTGGAGCCGGTCGGACCCTTCCCCGATATCGAAGTAGCCATGCAGCAAAAAGGGGAAATCGAATTCTGGTGCCTGGTAGGAGGGATCGCTCGATGGAAACCAGATCAGTGGATACCGATCGACGAAGACCAGGGGTCCTCCCATTTAGAAGCCCGATGGACCCAGCGCGGAGCGGAAGGCGTAAGAGTGCTGTTTCGCTGGGCAAGTCCAGAAACCTTTGCGGCTCTCCTAGATCGAGTCGGACGAATCCCTATTCCGCCATACCTAAATCGAGACACCGAAGAAAGCGACCAGATCGACTATCAGACGGTTTTTGCGCGCAAGCAGGGCAGTGTCGCCGCGCCGACGGCCGGGCTTCATTTCACTCCAGGCCTCATGGACCGGCTCCAAGAAAAGGAAATCATCTGGGACTTTGTTAATCTACATGTCGGCGTAGGAACCTTTCGGCCGGTAAGCGCGGCGACCATGGCCCAGCATGAAATGCATGCTGAATGGATGGAAGTTTCCCTAGAGCGCCTCTATTTTATTCGAAGACTACAGGGTAAAATGCCCTGCATAGCGGTGGGAACCACCGCCATGAGACTGATCGAGAGCCTATACTGGATCGGCCTAAAGCTAGGCAAGGGGTATTCTCCGCTGGACCCTGGGCCGGCCGTGGGCCAATGGGACCCCTATCAGGGCATGTTCCTAGAACCTCCTGAAATGGCCTTAGACCGGCTCATTGAATGGATGCAGAAAACGGACTTAGAGCGATTTATGGTCCGAACCCAAATTCTGATCTGCCCCGGCTACCCCTTTCAGCTCGTGCAAGGCTTGATTACCAATTTTCATCAGCCCGCCTCTACGCTTCTATTGCTGGTAGCGGCCTTAGAAAAGAACTGGAGGGCCGTTTACGAATATGCCTTGACCCACGGTTTTCGTTTCCTGAGTTACGGCGATGGGTCCCTGTTCCTACCCGATCGCCCCCTTAGGTAGTTTTGCTTATTTTTACTCGCTAAACTTTTCTAGTTTGACCGATCGCAGATTCATCGAACTGGCTCTGGCCGAAGATATTGGACATGGAGATCATAGCACCTTGGGCTCTATTCCGCCAGAAGCAAGAGGGAAGGCCGTTCTTTGGGCCAAAGAAGTCGGGGTGCTCGCTGGCGTGGACCTTGCCGAAAAGATTTTTCGTCATCTGGAACCGGAAGCATCCATCACCGCTTTTAAATCAGACGGAGATTGCATCCTCGTCGGCGACCAAATTCTGTCCATAGAGGCCCGGATCCACACCATACTGCAGGCAGAACGGCTGGTTTTAAATTGCATGCAGCGTATGAGCGGCATCGCCAGCCTGACCGCGCAGATGGTCGCCCTTCTACAAGGTTATAATACACGTATTCTGGACACGCGAAAGACCACGCCTCTGTTTCGGGCCTATGAAAAGCAGGCCGTCGTTTTAGGAGGAGGCATGAATCACCGTATGGGACTCTATGATATGGTTATGCTCAAGGATAATCATATCGATTACTGCGGCGGAATCCGCCAAGCGATCCGGAGCGTTCGCGCCTATTTGGATCGGCAGAAATTGAATCTGAAAGTAGAGGTCGAAACCCGAAACCTGAACGATGTTCAGGAAGTGCTTGCGGAAGGCGGCGTCGATCGCATCATGCTTGATAATTTTGATCCGGCTACCTTAAAAACGGCGGTTGATCTTATAGACGGCCGATTTGAAACCGAGGCCTCGGGCGGGATTACCATGGACAACATTCTTGCATATGCCCGAACGGGGGTCAACTACATTTCTTCGGGCTCGGTGATTCATCATGCCGCAAGTCTTGATCTCAGCCTAAAAGCAGCCTTCCATTGAAATCAATGGTCTTTGTCTTCAATCGGAGATTGGGCGAGAGGCAAAAATCCCGAATCCAGGATCACCTCAAGCAAATGAATCCCCGCTTCCCTTATTCCTGGCAGATCCGGGAGACGGATTATGCCGGTCACGCCCGGCTCTTGGCAAAGCAGGCTGCCGAAGAGGGTGCTTATGGAGTCGTAGCCGTCGGCGGTGACGGCACGGTCAACGAGGTCATTGATGGTCTAAGGGGTACGAAAACCATGCTGGGCATCCTTCCCTTTGGATCGGGAAATGGACTAGCCCGAAGTTTAGGGATCAAACGGCGTCTTCCGGAGGCCTTATCCGTCATCGCCCAAGGGCAGTTCCGTCCCATAGACCTGGGGTTTGCGAACAGCCACCTATTCGCAAGCAATGCGGGACTGGGTTTTGAAACCGAAGTTATCGAAGGCTTTCATCGGTTTGCAGCGCGTGGAATCTGGTCTTATGCCCGGGTAATTCTATCCCGGTTCTGGACCTACCGTCCCGCCGAATTTCTGCTGACGTTTTCAGACGGCACCCAGCTACGCCGTCGTCCCTTTCTTCTCACCGTGGCCAACGGGCAAGCCTGGGGATACGGTTTCTGGTTAGATAAAAAGGGGTCCATAAGTGACGGAAAGCTCGATCTGACCATGGTACATCCCTTCCCCTGGTGGGCCGGAGTATGCCTTATCTGGCATTCCCTGATGGGAAGCCTAGGTAGAAGTCGATACACTGAAATCATGCAGGTAAGAGAGCTGACAATTTCTCAAGTAGGTCTGCGCCAATTTCAAGTAGACGGAGACCTGGCCGCCGCTCATGATACGATCAAATTTTCCATTCTGCCTGCGGGAATCATGGTTTTTGTTCCTGCGAAACATTCGCCGGGTCCTTAGCGGGCGGGGTATGCTTCCACCGCCTGTGAGTCCACATCCAGTTTTCTGGCTGCTCCCTGATGCTTTGCTCCAAACGGCGTACATAATGCCGGGTGAGCGCTCCTGGAGCGTCCCAACCTGAGTCGGGGGGGTGCATCCGCTCTATGTTCACCCGGTAATAGCCTCTTCTGAGGCGTTTTACTTCTAGAAAAAGGGCTTGGGTTCGAGGTCTTCGGCCCAGGGTTTCGGCACCTTTAAAAAATGGGGCGGGTTTTCCCATGAATGGGACCCAGTAAGACTGATCAAGCTGGGAGGGGTTTTGATCTGCGATCAGTCCCAGTATATGCTGCCTCTCCTTTAGCCAGGAGAATCCACTCCTCGAGGATTTCATAGAGATCATGTATCCGCCACCTCGCTGGCGGATTTCTTTCATTAACCGATCGGCAACTGGAGAGGCCAGCGGCAAATAGACCCCCGCGAAATCCTGGCGAGACTGGATTTGGGTAGCCACATTCGCCCATTCCCAATTGAACTGATGACCTAAAAAAATACATGCATTATCTCCGGATCGGCGAAGGTCCTCAAGAACTTCCCAATTGCCTTGCACGCGCTCCCGCAAATCTTTCTCAGGCAGGCTGATTAGTTTTATTGTCTCTACCCATTGATCACAAAAATGACGGTAAAACCGCCTCCTGAGCACTAGAATCTCTGAAGCAGACTTTTCAGGGAAGGCCATAGAAAGTTGATCCGTGACAATCTTGCGGCGGTATCCCATGAGATGATAAAGGAATAGGTACCCAAGATCAGAAAGTAGATACAGAAGAGCAAATGGCAGCAAAGACAGGCCATAAACTAGAATCCGGACAATGCGGTACATGGTCCTAAATTAAGAGGATTTATCCAGGTCGGGGTCTTGGGTCAGATCATAGATTTTCTGAATCTTTCGAAGGATCTTACCAAAATCGATCTCCAAATCCTTGAGGAGTCCGGTCCGAAAATCAAAAACCCAGCCGTGGACAACGGGAAAACGCGTTTTAGCATAAGCTTTTTGAACGGCTGCGGTCTTAATCACGTTGATGCATTGCTCCTGAACATTGAGCTCCACAAGACGATTCATTCGCTCGGATTCATCATCGATGGCATCCAGCTCTTCCTGGTGAAGTCGATAGACATCCCGAATAATACGAAGCCATGGATTCAAAATGCCCAGGTCGCGAGCTGACATGGCCGCCTTGATCCCCCCGCATCCATAGTGTCCGCATACGATCACATGTTTGACTTTCAAATGGACGATTCCGTAGTTAAGGACCGACATGACGTTCAGATCGATGTTATTAACCAGATTTCCTACGTTACGGTGAACGAAGACTTCTCCGGCCTCCATGCCCATGATTTCATTGGCCGGAATCCGACTGTCTGAACAGCCGATATAGAGGTATCCAGGGGTTTGATCTCGGGAAAGCTTTTCGAGAAAATCAGCATCTTTAGCCTTCTTGGTTTCCACCCACTGGCGATTCTTTTCAAAGATTTTCTCGTATGATTCCATGGTTCCCTTTTTGGTATAAATTTCTTCCCACCTACTACCTAGGCAAGAATTCACGCATTGATAGCTGCCTTCACAAAAGTACTTGGTTGATCGGTTATTTCCTTAAATTCGAAATGCTGATTTATGAAAATAAAAAGTCGATATTTAAAGGATTGACTGTTTGTTTATTTGAGATAGTACTAGGTTTAATGTGATATAGCGTTGTTGAACCGTCCCATACCAATGTATGAATCAAGGTTGCACCTTTAGAAACTTCTGGACAACCCGGCCCCTGTCCGTTTCTATGAAAAGCAAGTACATGCCTTCCGGTAAGTCAGAGACGTCGAATAACGGAGTTCCTAAGCTCGAATAATGCTTCATCACCCTTCCCTGGATATCCTGAATGAATCCTTTAGCAATCTGAATTCCATGGCTGTTTTGGATTTGGATCGTCTTAGTCGCAGGGTTGGGGTAGATGAAAAACTCCTCACTTTCTATCTCTGCCACACTTTCTGGGAACAAACCAATCTTGGCAATAAATGGCGCATTAGGCCCAAAAACGGTTGCGCTACCCAATGGGGCTGAAGTACTATTGATCCGACCAGCCACCACCGGGTAACCAATAGGATCTATTGCAATTCCGAAAAGTCGGTCACCACCCAAACCTCCCGCATTCTTAGCCCATTGAAACTCCCCGTCTACATTGTACTTGGCCACAAAGCCATCCTCCCCCCCTTTCCCTTCATGGCTCCAAAGAACATCGTTATCAAAAATCATCCTTTGGTTAAAATGCCCTGTGATATAAATCTCTTTATCCCAATAGGCCATGTCACCACCTGTATCTGTTCCAAGCCACCCTGCCGTTTTGACCCAGACCAAATCCCCCACGCTATTGTACTTGGCCAGAAAAACGTCAAAAGAACCTCTGTTATACAGTCGGTGAGCGCCAAAAAATATAGGAGAGCTATTAAATCCTCCCAAAACATACACATTGAAGTTCTCATCGCATATCAAAGCACCTCCATAATCCTCTATACTTCCGCCAGCGGTTTTGGCCCAACACGCGTTTCCCAAGGAATCAAATTTTGCTAGAAACATGTCACCGAATTGCCTTTCTGTCAATTTAATGGTATCAAAGTATATGGTTCCGTCATGCACACCGGTTATAAACACATTTCCAGCTTGGTCCACGCAAATATCGATGCCAAAATCTGAGGAATTTGATCCCGCACTTTTCGCCCAAATTACCGCCCCGGCTGAATCCAGTTTAGCAAAATAGACATCCTCCTCCTCTCTTTTACTGGTTAAAGTTGTCCCACCAAAATCTACCGTTCCGACAAATGACCCGGTTAAATAGATCCGATTATTCGCGTCTACAAATAACCCCCTTCCAGAGCTTGCACCTATTGTTTCCGTTCCTAGCCCCCCAAAAGACTTCACCCAGATCAGATTCCCATCCGGGTCGTATTTAGCCAGGAAAATATCATGCTGTCCCTGACTCGTTACCATATGGTGGTCAAACTGGGCCTGGTCCGCAAAACTTCCAGCTAAATACATATACCCCGCATTGTCAAACGCAATGCCGGGCGTTTTATCATCATAGATTCCTCCCGCACTTTTGGCCCAAACCAGCTTGCCCTGCGAAGTGAATTTAGCCACATACACGTCTTTGCCTCCCGCGCTTACCAAGGTTTGATTTTCAAATGTCAAGGTTCTACTAAACTCCCCACTTAAATATATATTCCCATTATCATCTACCGCAACATCGCCAGATATACTTGCTCCTTCATCTTTCCCCGAAACCGCCCAAAGCCAAGGGGGGGCCTGAGCAAATGCCCCAATAGAGAGAAAAATAAACACAATAGAAAACAAGGCGCCTTTAACCATACCATTATAATTTTATGAACCTTTTTGACTCCCCACGCTGACCATTCTGAGATAACTGAATGAAATAATATCCTGGAATAAGACTTTTCACCGAGATGACTTGGCGTTTGGCTTTCAACATTCCAGAGACCCATGTTCTTCCGTAAATGTCCATGACTTTATAACTGCTGCCCAATTCACCGGCATCCACTAAAATATTTAGTTGGTCTTGGGCCAAAGTGGGATATACATTCCAGAGGCTACTTGGGATCATTATACCACGGGAGGTAAATGACCATCCTGAGTGCTTGTCTGTAAGCCTTATTCTATAGATATGATTACCGTCCATTGATGTTTCTGCAAAATCATACGGAGCCAGCCGCCCCGGCAGTGCAGGCGTAGTTTCTAAAACCAGATACTCATCAGGGCCGACCTCCTTCAATACTTCGAATTCATAATCCGTATAGTCTCCAACGGTCGCTTTCCAATGAAGCGTTGCCTTGCCTTGGAATTCGGACAATTCGATACCCTCGATCGTAAAAGCTTTCTCCTCAAAAAATGCAGTTTTACGATTACCCCCAGGCCCATTATTGTGGGCAAAGGCTGGCTGAAAATCCTTTTCTGCTTTTAAGAGCAATTCCTGATCCTTCTCTATAGGTATTGTCTTCAAGAGTCTGCCACCACAACGCTCTGAATAAAAGGCAATTGTAGAACCTGAAACACACCCTTTTACTTGATAATATATTTCTCCTTCCACCTCGTACCATCTTACTTTGTGGATATCGTCCTGAGCACTTGAGCGGTACCAGGCTGGCAAGAAAAACACAAGAGCGACTATATATGATGTCTTTTTCATTGGTACTAGTTTTGAATAAAAATCAATGCGAACCGGTTGGAAATACATAATCAAATACCGCCCAGTTGATTTCAATCAATATGGGGTGATTTTCAATCAAGTCAGGATAGGGTACAATGGTTGGTTCGCAAACCATATTCACCAATTCACAAAGGGATTTCTTTCTCATTTCCAGATCATTAAATCCGTTCTTTAGAGCTGTAGGAGCGTAATAGGAAATAGGGGTTGTTCTATTCGTCGGGTCGAAAACATAATATAAACCTCTCATAATAGGATCCTTCTGATTATCTATAAACTCATCCAAATCATCCCCATACGTAGCCATTTGGCCTGCGCCATTTAATTGAACCACTTTCCTCCCGGTAATAAAAGAGGATACAAAAGGATAAGCCTTGGTTCCGGTTGGGATGGCGAAATTATCCTCCGCGACACTCGGATTATTTACCAAATTATCGCCATCATTGAAAGCAAATCGAGTATCTAAGGAATCGATCCTTAATTGATCCGAATAATGCGGATTAGATCCACTTATAAGTTGATCCCAATAATTATTCTGCTGACCATAAGGTAATGTAGATACGACCTGCATGAAATTGACCTTCGTCTCCCCGTTGTGACAACCTTGGCAAGTATTCAGGGAGAGCATATGCCGCATCCGATTGCTCTGATTAAAATACGTCGTGTCATTCTGATATTGATTGGCGTCAAATTTTGTCGTGGAAGTCCCAAAATCCAATCCAAAATAATGGGCATATTCACCATAGACATTACCCACCGCAGCCAACAAAGGGGTTCCGTCTGGGTAGGTTGCTGGTAGCTCATGCGTGCCTCTCCTTACTAGCAACTTGGAAGCAAGATTGTCATAAATAAAATCCATTAATTTTGCTCCTTCAGAGGAGTTATAAGCAGGTAAACGTGGAGGTCCGCTACCTATATTAGCTTGCAAATTTTCAGAGAAATTAGCCGAATTCAGCGGCGTATTGGTAAGCGGCACCTGTTCAAATAGGCCAGAAGTGTTTAATTCGAATTGCCTGAATTCCCAATCTGATTTTGCCCACACCGTAGGCGTCTTCGCCCCGGGCGACTCCAGAATTCGCTCATTGGTCCTAATCCGGTTGATACAACTTCCATTGGGCTTAGCTGGATCCTGCCCGGCATCTGTAACCGTTCTCGTGATGACTTCCAGGGCATCATTATATGTTGAGCTGCCCAAGGCTAAATCGCTGAGATCTAGCCATTGTTGGCCAAAGGCCTTTAGATCGCAAAGCTTCTCCTGAGGGTTCCCATACTCGAGGATGATATTCATGCCCATCCAGTCAAAACTATTTCGGTTGTTAAAATCTGAATTATTGTGGATTGGCGTTTGGCCGGCAAACTTGCCGACCGGTGGAATCAATGTAAAAATAAACCGAGTTTCACCCGCATTCTCAACCTTAATCCAGAACGCGCTATTACCCCTAAGATCCAGCCTATTCACTATAGCCGTCAGTCGGAATGGTGCGTACCTTAGAATATCCGCCTCCGGAATACTGTCCCAAATGGCCTCCCAATTAGCTTCCCAGTATCCTATGGAAAAACTATTTACATTGATACTTGGGTCGCAGCGTTTTATCCAAGGTCCCAATACGTATTCATAAATACCCGTTCGCTTATATACCAGTTGCTGATTGACGGTAATATTATCCGTATAATTCTCTAACCACGATTTAAGCAAGTCTTTTGCCGTAATGCCGGATGCGCTCGTGTTCGCCATTTCCCGAATCATGTAGCCAAAGGTCCAGGCTCCGAGGGGCGTGCCCATACCAGATCCAGAGGGCTGGGGCTGATAAGTCCGAGCTCCATCCTCTATAACGGAAATATCCGTAACAAACAGGGAATTCTGCTTAAGTATTTCTTCATCACAATCCGCTGGAGCAACAACAAGCGGATCCAACTCCGTTTCCTCGAAATTATTAAAGGCAGCCTCATCAAAAAACGGTATATCTGTTACTAGTTGCCCGGAATGCCCCGTAAATTTTAATGTAAATCCTTTTGTAGTGAGCGCCGCTTCGGTAGCAGATAATTTGGAAATGAAAAGGGGAATATTCTCCTGTAGGTAGGTGCTGTAAATGTTATCGTCTGCCACCAGATCCGGGAAAACCCCATTATCTCGAAGCGTAAAAGTCCAAAAATCGCCACCGTAATACATAGTGATGCTATCAGGCAAGCTGGTATCTTCATATTCTACCCTCATGATTACGTTGCTGCTATCTTCTAGCGGAGTCACCAGTTTCTGAACCCACATGTGTTTAGCGATCGGGGGATGTTGTTCAAACGGCGAATAAGCCATCGGTGGAGGAGGTGGCGGGGGGGGGGTCAGGATCTGGATCTGGCAATGCGCCTTGAAGTGAAAGAAAAGGAACGATGCCCACAGAAAGGATAATAAAGAGGATTCTCATCTTGACTTTCATAAAATTGATATTCATTAGATGGCCTAGAAAAAATAACGATTTAAAAGTCTCTTAATGCAATGTAAGCATTTTTTATTTTAAATATGCTGCCCATATTCCCAGTGGATATAATCTCTAACTCCCAGGCCTCTGATAAGACGCGATATCGGAATGCAGGCCGCTCCATTCAAATAGTCGACCTCGCCCCATAACCACAGATATAAATTTTCTTGGATTTCCATCATTCGGGGATTTAATCCAAACCCCCGCCACGATTTCGGAAACAGTAGAACCGGAATAATTGCCTTTTTACTAAACGCTCCCATCGTGCTTAAAATCAGAATACTTGCCGTTTCGTTTCCCTGGTATTAAGCCTTAAATTTGCTGCAACTAATACGGAAGACTATGAAACTGGTAACCTTTTTAGCCGGAGATAAAGAAACATTAGGCCTGGTCATAAACGAGGAAGTCTATGCGCTCAGCCAGGATCCATTCTTTCCGAATACGATGATGGACCTGCTCGACCAGTGGGAGACCGCATTCCCTCGTTTGCAGCAGAAAGAGAAAGAATGGGCGGGCACACCCGATCTTCCTTCTGCAGGAAAGATAGATACCCTTTCCTTACTCGCCCCCGTACCCAGGCCTCGTTCCTGTCGGGATGGATATGCCTTCCGGCAGCATGTGGCTTCAGCCCGGAGAAACCGAGGCGTGGAAATGATTCCTGAGTTTGATCAATATCCCGTTTTTTATTTTACGAACCATCAAGCCATCAAGGGCCCAGGAGATATCTGGTGCATGCCCGACCACTTTGACAAACTCGACTTTGAACTCGAAGTCGCCATCGTTACTGGAAAAAAAGGAAGAAATATCCGAGCGGAAGAAGCCGACGAATACATCGCCGGCTATATGATTATGAATGACCTGAGCGCCCGGACGCTGCAGATGGAAGAAATGAAACTCAACCTTGGGCCTGCCAAGGGAAAGGATTTCTGCACCGTTATTGGCCCCATGCTGGTTACTCCCGATGAGCTTGCCCCTTTTAAAGTCGAACCGAAAGAAGGTCATGTAGGAAACAGCTATCGTCTGAAAATGCGTTGCTCGGTCAACGGGGTGCAGGTAAGCGAAGGCAATATGGCGGATATGGACTGGACATTTGCCGAGATCCTGGAACGCTGCTCTTATGGCGTGGACATCCATCCTGGAGAAGTGATCGGAAGTGGGACCGTGGGGACAGGCTGTTTCCTGGAGCTCAACGGAACGGCCAAACGCCTCGATCCAAATGCGGAGCCTCAATGGCTAAAGGACGGGGATCTGGTGGAAATGGAAGTCGAAGGTTTGGGAAAACTCAGCAACCGGCTCCGGGCAGAAGCCACGGACTGGAGTATTCTAAACATTAAAAAAATCTAGTCTAAAAATGGCCATGAATATCGTCGGAGTTGTAGGTGCAGGCGCTATGGGGACCGGTATCGCCCAGGTAGCCGCCACGGCGGGACATAAGGTACTTATCTATGATCCTTATCCGGAGGCCCTGGTCCGCAGTCAACTCTCCCTGAAGGACAACTTGCAGTTCTTGGAATCCAAGGGCAAGATTTCAGGCGCCGAGGCCATTCTGGATCGTGTTCAACCCCAGGACGAATTAGCCGGGCTTCAGTCCTGCGATCTGATCATTGAAGCGATTGTGGAAAAAGAGGAAGTAAAGAAGCAATTGTTTGCAGAACTGGAAAGCATAGTCAGCGATGCCTGCATCCTGGCCACCAATACTTCGTCTTTGTCGGTGACTTCTTTGGCCAGCGCCTGCCAACGACCTGAACGATTTCTAGGACTCCATTTTTTCAATCCTGCTCCCCGCATGCCACTTGTCGAAGTGATTGGGGCCATTCAAACCGACTCTGCACGGGTCAAAGAAGCCGCTTCGCTTATGGCTGCCTGGGGCAAAACACCCGTTTTGGCCAAGGATAGCCCAGGTTTTATCGTTAACCGGGTGGCCCGACCTTTCTATGGAGAAGCATTGCGGATGTTAGAGGAAGGTTTCGCCGATATTCCCACGATCGACTGGGCTATGGAAACCCTGGGCGGATTTCCTATGGGCCCCTTCAAACTGATGGACTACATCGGACATGATGTCAATTATGTCGTCACGGAAACGGTTTTTCGGGCTATGTACTATGACCGGCGCTATATGCCCTCCCTCACCCAGCTCCGTCTTCTAGACGCCGGATGGCTGGGGCGTAAGTCCCAACGCGGCTTCTACGATTATCGCCCGGAAGCACCCATCGTTACCGCAACGGAAGACGAGGAAAAAGGGCAGCAAATACTTGATCGGATCTTAATTATGCTGATCAATGAAGCGGTGGACGCCCTTTTTATGGGGGTCGCGACCGCCGAAGACTTGGATCTGGCCATGACCAAGGGAGTTCGCTACCCCAAGGGCCTCATTCAATGGGCCCGGGAAATCGGACCCAAAAAGGTATTGGAAAAACTGGATGCCCTGCAACAGACAACCCATGACGATCGATATCGGGCCAGCCCGCTGCTGCGGCAGTGGGCTCATGGATCCGTTTCCCTTTAGGATTCTGGATCATATTCTGTCCTGCAGGCCCGAATGTACTCGTCCTCTATAACCTTGTCAATGTTCTTTAAGGCTTCCGACATGCTGGGGTACTTTTCGATCGTTCTTTCCAGAACGCAGGAGCAGTAGGCTTCTCGATCCGCTTGGCTGGGTGCCCAACGCGCCTCTTCTAGGCAGCTTTGATAAAACATATCTTTGGTCTCACTATCCCATGTGTTGGAACAGGCGCCTAAGAGAAAAAGCAGACTCAAAAGGAAATAGTTCTTCATAATCGTTTAATTTAGTCTTTGCCAGAAGTAAGAGGAATTCGGTTTAAGGGTTTAACCAAGCCCTTGTTAAAAGTATTCAATCCATGGTAAAAAAAATAGGGGTTATTTATGGGGCGGTTCGGGAAGGCCGAAAAAGCTATCGCGCTGCCCAGGCTTTGATTCATGCATTAGAGAAACAGCCAGAGGTGGAGGCCCACCTCATGGATATTCGGGAATACGGTTTGCCGGTCATGGAAAACCGTCTCAAAGACCTCGCCAACCCACCCCAGATCCTGCTGGACATCAGCCAGAAGATTAAAGATATGGACGGGCTGGTTTTCATGACCCCTGAATATAACAACAGTTATAGCGGTGCCCTGAAAAACTTCATCGATTATTTTACCTTCGAATGGGCGAAAAAACCCATCGGCATAAGTTGTGTGTCTTCTGGAAAAATGGGGGGAGTACGGGCGGCCGGCCACCTTCAAATGCTCATCTTGGGCATCAACGCCTTTCCGATGCCCTACCAATGGCTGGTTCCACTTATAGAGCAGAACATTGACGATCGAGGTACGATTTTGCTCGAAGCCTTGGAAAAATCCCTGGATCGTTTCGTCCAGGAGCTGATTGCTTTCGTTTCTGTACATGCATCATCCCGGCATTCCCTTTAAGGGGACCATGGCGCATCCATTTGCATAGATTAGCGTAGTTTTGCCGGGAAATGAACCTGGATTCATTAAGGGAAATTTACAGGAAGGACCAGCGGGTCAAGCGATTAGCGGAGGTTATCAGTTCAGATAAGGCGGCCAAAATCCAAGTTAAAACCCTTATGGGCTCATCGGTCAGTATGCTGGCCGCTGCCTTGCGGGATCACATGTCCCATAATCATCTATTTATTGCCGAGGACGCGGAACAGGCGGCCTATCTTCATAATGATCTGGAAAAGATCACGGGGGCCTTGGATATCTCTTATTTTCCGGACTCCCTGCAAAAAAGCGCCCGAGGTCCGGAAATTAACACCAGCCATGTAATGCTCCGAACCGAAGCGCTAAAAAAATGGGCGGTTAGCGGGATTCGGAAAAAGGTGCTGGTTAGCTTTCCCGAGGCATTGATTGAAAAAGTCGTTTCACCAGAAATTTATCAGGACATCTCCATTGCCTTGCGTCTGGGAAAAACGGTGGAAATGGCCTCGATTACCGACGCCTTGCAGAAACAGGGTTTTCTTAAATCCGATTTTGTTTATGAGCCGGGCCAATATGCCCTAAGGGGTGGCATTTTGGACATCTATTCTTTTGGAAACGAGCACCCCTACCGTATTGAGTGGCTGGGAAAGCAAATTGAGAGCATCCGGATTTTTGATCCTGGATCCCAGCTGTCCGTGCGCAAGCTCTCTGCCGTTTCGATTTTACCACACGTCGACTATCAGGCCGAAGGGGCGGAGAAGATTCCACTGTTCTCGTTCCTGCCTCCAGATACCGTAGTATGGGTTCATGACTACCGCTATTGCCTGGAGCAGATGGAAAAACATTACCAGGAAATGGAATCTTTTGGCGAATCCATTGATGAACCAAGGGAAGGAGACCCAGAAATCAAGCGCTGGAGCCGCGATGATTTTCATCCAGCCGAATTATGGAAGCCTTTCCTGGCCGATTCTATCCTTGTGGAATGGGCGGGGAACAGCCTTTCGCAGCAACCAGCTTTTGCTAAGGTTGAAACCCTGGAGGCAGACCTATCGCCTCAGCCCGTTTTCGTCCGCCAATATCAACTTTTGCTCGATGATCTAAATACCCGTACTCAGGCGGGATACAAGCCTTATATTCTTGCCGAAAACCCCCGGCAGCTTGAAAGATTACGGACCATATTTGAAGATCAAGGCGGGACCTTTTCCTTTACACCGGTTCAAGTTCCCCTAAGTCAAGGTTTCATTGACCATGACTTGAAACTCCTTTGCTATACCGATCATCAGATCTTTCAACGATATCATAAGTACCGAATCCGAAAAACCCACAAAAAAGAACGTTACCTCACCCTTCGCGCCCTCAGAGATTTGCAGCCGGGCGATTACGTTACTCATGTAGATCATGGCGTGGGAATATTCAGTGGTTTGCAGAAACTGGAAGTGAACGGTAATATGCAGGAAGCCATTCGGATCCTATACCGGGACAATGACGTTCTGTACGTAAACATCAACTCCCTTCATAAAATCAGCAAATACTCGGGGAAGGAAGGAACCGTACCCCGGGTGCACAAGATTGGCAGTGACGCCTGGGAAAAGCTTAAAAACAAGACAAAAAAGCAAGTCAAAGACATTGCGGCGGACTTAATCCGCCTCTATGCCTTGCGTAAAGCGAGCAAAGGATTTGCGCACAGCCCGGACACCTATCTTCAGGCCGAACTGGAAGCCAGTTTTCTATATGAGGATACGCCGGACCAGAGCCGGGCGACGGCCGAAGTCAAAAAAGACATGGAATCCCCTTACCCCATGGATCGGCTCATTTGCGGCGATGT
This sequence comes from uncultured Chitinophagaceae bacterium, assembly GCA_964646775.1. Taxonomy (GTDB): domain Bacteria; phylum Bacteroidota; class Bacteroidia; order Chitinophagales; family Chitinophagaceae; genus CAYPQN01. The sequence goes on from CAZYEZ010000009.1 coordinate 26,023, forward strand.
GGGTTTTGGGAAGACAGAGATCGGAATCCGGGCGGCCTTCAAAACCGTAGCCGACAGCAAACAGGCGGCGGTCTTGGTCCCCACGACCATTCTAGCCTTCCAGCATTTTCAGACTTTTTCGGAGCGATTGAAAGACTTTCCCTGTACGGTGGATTATATCAGTCGATTCAAGTCGAGTAAAGAAAAGAAGGAGACCTTACAAAAACTGGAAAAAGGAGAGATTGACATCATCATAGGCACCCACGCCCTACTGGGAAAAGGCGTCAAATTTAAAGATCTGGGCCTATTAATCATTGACGAAGAACAAAAGTTCGGGGTAGCGGCAAAGGAGAAGCTCCGAGCCATGAGCGCTCAGGTCGACACCCTGACCCTGACCGCCACGCCCATTCCGCGCACCCTGCAATTTTCTTTGATGAATGCCCGCGATCTAAGCATAATGCACACCCCGCCCCCTAATCGCCAGCCAGTGCATACAGAAATTGTGCACTTCGACGAAGAAATGATCAGGGAGGCGATTTATTACGAAGTGGAAAGAGGCGGACAGGTTTATTTTGTGCACAATCGGGTAAAAACCCTTCCCGAGATGGCAGCCCTGCTTCGACGACTCTGTCCAGACATCGAGATTGGCATGGCCCATGGGCAGATGGATGGCAAGGAGCTGGAAGAAACCCTTTTCGGCTTTATCGATCGGCAGTTCGATCTGCTATGCTGTACCAATATCGTCGAAAGCGGGGTGGATATTCCCAATGCAAATACGATTATTATCCATAATGCCCATCAATTTGGTCTCAGCGATCTGCACCAACTGCGTGGCAGGGTCGGTCGGAGCAATCAGAAAGCATTCTGTTATTTGGTTTCTCCTCCTTTGACCTTGCTGGCTTCCGATAGTCGCAAGCGACTGCAGACCCTGGAACAGTTTTCAGAACTGGGCAGCGGATTTCAGATCGCCATGCGAGATTTGGATATCCGAGGAGCAGGCAATCTTCTCGGAGGAGAGCAATCGGGATTCATTGCAGAGATCGGCTTTGACATGTACCAAAAAATACTCAACGAAGCCATTAATGAACTGAAAACCACGGAATTCAAGGAATTATTCCAGGAAGAAGCTTCCCGGAAAGAATCTCATTTTGTCACAGAGTGCACGATGGATACCGATCTGGAATTATTGATTCCGGATGCTTATATCGAAAACTCAGCAGAACGTTTGTCGGTATACACCCAGATGGATCATCTTAAAGAAGATGCTGAAATCGAAAATTATGGCCGGGGCCTGGAAGACCGATTTGGCCCCTTGCCCAAGCAGGTGAAAGAATTGATGGCCGCCCTGTCCTGCCGCCGAATGGCGGCGGAGGCTGGATTTGAGAAGCTAATCCTAAAAAGCCAGAAGCTCCGGCTTTACTTCATCTCGGATCCGGACTCCCCGTATTTTGAATCCAGTCAGTTTGACCAGATCCTGGATTATATTCAGACCAGGCATAACAAAGCCCGGTTAAAACAGGTGGGTAAAAAATTCTATCTCATCATTGACCGGATTCGATCCATGGAAGAGGCCCGAAACTTTTTGGAATCCCTGCCCCGCCCCGCAAAGACTTAGGGCATCCATTCTCCTGAAGTCCAGAACTAGCGACTTACCCTAGAGCTTAATTCGGTCCTGCGTGCCCCGATCATAGAAATGGTAGCGCGCAATCGGCATATCGTTGTCGATGACGAGCTTCAACTTTACATTATATTTCCGGTACCATTGCCATACGATCGAGCTAAAGAACCGACCCTTGGTCAAGTAAGCATGAATGATGGGGTTCACATGCAAATCTAGCTGGCGATGCCCCTGGTCAATCAGATACTGAAGGTCTCTTTCCATTTCATCGGCCAGAATTACGGTGGGACCTATCTTCCCGGTTCCCTGGCAACTGGGACAGACTTCTGCGGTGGAAATATTCAACTCAGGGCGTAATCGCTGCCGGGTAATCTGCATCAGCCCAAATTTAGATATGGGTAGCAGCGTATGTCGAGCACGGTCCGAGGCCATAAAGGATTCCATAGCTTCATAAAGCCTCCTTTTGTTCTCAGGGAGTTTCATATCAATGAAATCAATGATAATTATCCCTCCCAAATCCCGCAATCGTAATTGCCGCGATATTTCTTGGGCCGCTTCTAAATTCGTGGCCAAGGCATTGGCTTCCTGACCCAGATCACCACTTCGGGTTCCACTATTTACGTCAATGACATGCAGGGCCTCCGTATGCTCGATGATAAGATAGGAGCCACTGGACATGTTAACTGTTTTCCCGAAAGAAGATTTTACCTGTTTGGAAATGCCATAGGCATCAAAAATCGGCTGCCCTCCATTATGATAAGTGACAATCTCTTCCTGCTGAGGCGCAATGCGCGAAACATAATCTTTTACTTCGGCGTAAACTTTCTTATTGTTGACAACGATCTTTTGGAAGCTTTCGCTTAATAGATCGCGCAAGATGGATGTGGCCTTATCCTGTTCGGAAAGGATGATCTGGGGAGGTTTGGCCTCGTGAAGATTTTCCTGGATTGAAGACCACATCTTGGTCAGCTCCATGATATCTGTGTGCAGCTCGGCCGTGTTTTTTCCCTCGGCGGCCGTTCGAACAATAACACCGAAATTTTTGGGCTTGATGGCTTCGACAATCCGCTGCAAGCGCTTGCGCTCGTCGGCGGACTGAATCTTTCGGGATATGGCCACGACGTCATTAAATGGCGTAAGTACCACAAATCGTCCTGGCAAGGAGATTTCGCAGCTCAGACGCGGTCCCTTGGCCGAGATTGGCTCCTTGAGCACCTGAACCAAAACCTGGGGTCTATGATTCAGAATGTCGGTAATCTTTCCGTTCTTGGGGATTTCCGGTTCATTCTTGAACTTTCCAAAATCCTGTCCCCAGGGAAGATTCCCTTCTATTGCAAATTTGGTAAATTTCAATAGGGAGCGAAAGTAGGGGCTTAAATCGGAGTAATGCAAGAAAGCATCCTTTTCGTAGCCCACGTCGACAAAGGCGGCGTTAAGGCCCGGCATTAGCTTCTTGACACGTCCCAAGTAAAGATCTCCTACCGCAAACTCGCCTTGTCCTTTTTCGTAATGAAGCTCGACGAGTTTCTTATCTTCCAGCAAAGCGATCTCTGCGCCTTGTCCAGAAGAATCGATAACTAATTCTTTGATCATGCAACCAGCATTCGTTGATTTGGCCGGCGATGCCAGAACCTGAATCTCATCTCAGACCCATGAGTCTGACTATATAGCTGATATAAACAGGCACCAGTACCCTGGGATCAGCGTACTGGAAAACCTATTATTCGAAGAGGTTTATGGAATCCCTTACCGGCATTCCCTTATTTCTTCTTATGACGATTCTTTCTTAAACGCTTTTTGCGCTTATGGGTAGCAATCTTATGTCTCTTTCTTTTCTTACCGCAAGGCATATAAAAATGTTTTAAATGTTACTTGAATGATTCAATATACTGATCGATCTCCCGACTAAAAGCAGGATTGTTTACAACCCGTTTGCATTCTTCGAGCAAGGCGATCGCTTTCTCTTTGTTTCCTAATCCTTTGTACGCTTCCGCTTGAAAGTACAGGGCTTCCGTGTTCTCCGGCTCCTGATTTAAAACGGTCTGATAACGTTCAATAGACTTCTCAAACTGTCCGGACTCAATCGAAAGCCGCCCTAACATGAGATTCGCCGGAATATTATCCGGATCCTCACGGGTCAGGCCCAGCAACATTTGCACGCCCTTCATGGTTTCCCCGGCTCCTTCTATAAGTGCCGAAGAAATGGCTAGCTTGGTTGTGTCGTTCTCTGGGTTTAAGTCCAAGGACTGCTCAAAACAAGCGATGGCTTCTTGTGCCTGCCAGGCGCGCACTCCTGGGGAGCTTGTTTGCTGCATGAGGTCCAAAAAGAATTGGCCTGCAAAGTTCAGCTTTTTTTCGGAATTTTCCAACTTTGCCGCCTGGGCCATATAGTAGGCAGCGACCGAAAGCTGGCGGTGCTCTCTATAAGCTTGAGCCATTCGCTCAAACACGGGTATCATGGATGAGGAATCCTCCAAAGCCAGGAGTTCCTGTTCAATAAGGGCAAGATCGGATAATGCATGGCCGGGAAGCTGCTTACGGGAAGCGGCCAAAATCGAATCGAAAGAAGCCGGGTGAACGGCATGACCCATTTCTGCCATCTGCTGTTCGGCCGTTACAGGCTCAGAAGGCGGAATGGTATTCCCTCCCCAATAAATCAGGGCTACGACGACCAGGGATAAGGCAATAAACAAAAAATGAACCGGGCGCACAGATACGGGTTTAATTCCCCGCAAAGGTACGAAAAACCCGGTTCGATCCTTTTAAGCTTTTTCTTAATCTTCTTTAACCTTCTTCTTCTACGCTCGCGACCGAAGACTGGTTTTCCATGATCTTCTCCACGGCCTCAGACTCTTTGACTGCCTGAATGAACTCGCGAGCCGGGCGGAAGGCTGGAATATAGTGCTCAGGGATTTCTACAGCAACATTCTTTTTAATATCTCTTCCAATTTTTGCCGCGCGCTTTTTCAACACAAAGCTTCCAAATCCGCGTACATATACGGGCTCGCCTTCGACCAGAGAAGTTTTTACCTCCTTAAAAAAGGCCTCCAGGGCTACGAGGATATCTACTTTAGGGATTCCGGTTTTTTCGGAAATGCTGCTTACAACATCTGCTTTTCTCATGCTTCTAAACTTTTAATGTTTTTCCGTTTTTTAATTGCTTTGACGAAATTCATACATAATTGATATAGAAAAAAGGATACCAAAAAACGAATTCAACCAAGAATGAACAGATTATCTCTTATCCGAAACTATAATATCAATTTGAATTAACCAACCCCTAACGAACAAGACAAAGATTTATCCTCTGATATCCCACTGTTTTCAAGGAAAATTTAATTTTACATATATGCGCACGGCTCACTACGTAATGATCAGGCCTACCCTGATTACGGATTTCTGGGCAGGAGCCCATTCCTGCCGCGCCGGTTCCACGATTCCAAACTGGGCAATATTTTACACATAGTCATAATTGTTTTTCCATAACAAGTTGTCCTCTAATAGCCTTTGCATCCCCCTAAAAACGGGAATGGCGGTTTTATCCTAGTTTTGTAAAAATCCTGCCACCCCATGTATGAATCTCGATCGCAAAACTTAGTTGCCCGCTGGCTACTTGTGGGCGTGATCATGATCATCGTCCAGATCCTGCTTGGAGGAATCACCCGCCTCACGGGATCGGGGTTATCGATTACGGAATGGAAGCCGATTATGGGGAGCATCCCACCCCTTAATCCCCAGCAATGGCAAGAAGCTTTTGAGCAATATCAGCAGATCGCCCAATACAAATTTCTGAACAGCCATTTTGAACTCTCGGATTTTAAATTTATTTATTTCTGGGAATGGTTTCACCGACTATGGGCCCGACTGATTGGGGTCGTTTTTGGTCTCGGTTTTTTCTACTTCCTGATCAAGGGGTATTTTGATCGCAAAATGATCATCCCTTTGCTGTCTCTTTTCATCCTAGGGGTTCTCCAAGGCGGCATAGGCTGGATTATGGTGGCCAGCGGACTCAATGATACGGACGTATATGTCAACCATATTAAACTGGCTCTTCATTTCATGGCGGCCTTGCTGCTGCTTTGTGCCACCCTTTGGTTCGCCCTCAGACTCATGGTACCTGAGAAAGATCGGACGCCCCATTCTCGCGCCTTTGGATTAACCTTACTGATTGTCAGCATTCTGGCTATTCAACTTACCTACGGAGCTTTTATGGCCGGACTTAGGGCCGCCCTAGCCGCCCCCACCTGGCCGGGCATCAACGGAATGCTTATCCCAGAAGGGTTATGGGATCAGCATTTTGTTCATCATCGGATCAACGTGCATTTCGTGCACCGCAGCCTGGCATTTCTGCTGATTCTGGCAACCGGTGCCTGGTACTTCCGCCTTCGGTCCTGGCTGAAGCGCAGCGACCCCCAGTCCCCGGTACTGCGTATACTCCCTTGGCCGCTTTTGGGACTCCTCCTTCAAGCCGGATTGGGCATTCTGACCGTATTGTCAGCCCCCACCATTGAACTCGGAAAGTTTGGGCTTTTCGAGTGGATGGCAGAACTTCATCAGATGGTGGCCATGTTAATTCTGATCGGTTTCTTTCTTGTCCTTTATTATCTAGGCAAGAGAAGCCCGTATACTTCGTGATGGTATCGGAAGAAAGCCTAAATTATCCTCATGATTCCAGTTCGCAAAGGGGCTCGGTTAGTTCAAGACGTTTATCGGTTCCTACCGATTCAGCTCTTCCTTTTGCATTTTCGGAAGTTTCAGATGATCCTGATCTTTTGGATTGTACTTGCATTGACAATCACCGGCCATTTTGCGGCCGTTTTCGGCGCTTCTTCTCTTTTCCTTGCCCCGGAGTATCAGGGAGAAACGGGTGGAGTCAGCATGTTTCTTTTGGGCACCGCCATGGGGGTTTTCATTATGGCTTGGCATATTACCACCTTCATTGTACACAGCCGAAGGGTGCCTTTTATGGGAGCCGTCCGCCAGGCCTTCCTTAAATATTGCCTCAACAACTCCCTGCTTCCTTTATTGTTTCTTATCCTATACTCCAGCGTCAGCATTGCATTTCTCTGGGTTCAGGAAAATCATGACCTGAGCAAGATTCTGGTTCTTCAGCTGAGTTTCTACCTTGGCATATCCATAATCATTTTACTCTCCTTTGCCTATTTTTTTCGCGTAGACCGAGACCTGCTCAAACTGGTCCTGTCCCGGATCACGAACCCCTCGAGGATCCGGGCCCTGATACCTTATGATAGCCTGGACTACGAAGTGGATATTCTCAAAGCCGAAACGTATCTCAGCGGGCGCTTTCGTATTGAGCGATTTGATCAGCTAGAACCCTACCATCCAAGGCTTTTGCAGACCGTCCTCAGAAGGCATCATCGCAATGCCATCACCGCCACCGTTTTTGCCCTGGTCCTGCTTTGGGTCATGGGTATATATATGGACGACCCCCGATTAAGAGTTCCCGCCGGGGCCAGCTTTCTGCTCCTCTTTTCGCTCATCATGGGCATTGTTGCCGCCATGAAATACTTTCTGCGAAGCTGGGAACTATTCGGTTGGGCTTTGTGTATTACCATGGTGGCCTGGGGAGTGCGTTATGGGATGGTCGACCTCCGGGGTATGGCCTATGGCTTAGACTACCGGAAGGAGGAGGGCCGGCCATGGCCCGCCTACACGCCTGAAAATCTGGAAAGCCTTTTTACCGATGCTCGGTAC
>CAZYEZ010000010.1:0-29611 GCA_964646775.1 uncultured Chitinophagaceae bacterium
AATTTGGGGCGTTTAGTTCAACGAAACGGGTTAGTTATTTAGCAACCCCTACATATTTGTAGGTCGTTCGGTATCGACGTAAAGTTGCCGCTACAAAATCCTTTCCAACAAGGTCTGCCATTTGGCTATTGTGCGCCGCAAACTCCCTTAGGATAGTCCGTCGATCATTCCCCTTTCCCACGATAAGGTTCTTCAAATTCTCCGAGGTGACGGCGTTGCCGGATTCTATCAGTTTTAATTTCGCCTGATACACTTGCGCACTCAAAGCATCCAGATATGCATTGAGGCTTTTGGCATCTTCCTTTGTCCCAAGTGCCCTACCAGCCCCATGACTCCACTTGTTAGGGTCCCAAATTCGTTTTGTTGATATCTCCTTTGTTTTCCCGTCTACGGTAATCCGGAGGTATACATACCTCTTAGTTTCATTTCGACTCTTTGATTTTTTCAGAAAGGCGAACAACCCAAAACTGTTTTCCAACATAGCACACGATTAATGGTGAACAAAATTGGAAATACAGATCGTCCCTAACAAGATGTCCAGCTAATGTATAGCGGGATGTACACGAATTATACTGCCTGAATATTTGGCGATTATGCGAATTCAGGTCGCGTCTTTTTATTCGGAAGCAGGGACTCCACGAATGACGCGACTTAAACCTGTGCATTTTTGAAGATTTTGGCTATTCGAAGCTAAAAAAGTAACGCCTGCAAATTAGATTTTGCAGGCGTTTATAGCTTTTGACAGCGCTTTTGGTGATCCCGTTGGGACTCGAACCCAAGACCCATACATTAAAAGTGTATTGCTCTACCAACTGAGCTACAGGATCATTCCTTTGTGGTGCGCAAAGATAAACATCTATTCATTTTTTCAAAAAGAAATGCACAAATTCTTTTTGCAAAAAGTATGCGGCAATCGGGGAAGGTTTTCAGGTTTCCGATGGCCATAATTGGAGGCTTGAGGATTCCGCAATGTCACAAATTCGTAAGAATTGTTTTCGAAATGCAAAAGTTTTGTTAGACTGATCCTGTTTTTTGCCCCCTTTGTCTCTTCTCATTTTTTTACGTCCGCCAATATAGTTATTTTACAATCTTTCTTAAATCTTTCTTACAATCACGTATTTCTCACAATCACCACGAAGGCAAACATGAATAAAAAGTCTCTATTGACTCTGGGCTTTTTGGCTTTTGCATGGCCGAACACAGCACAGGAGCATCACCATCACGGTCCAAATTATGAAATTTCGGTTTTTTACGGCACGGAGCAGCAGGCTCCCATTAACTTAGAGAACAAAGTATCTATTGAGTCTGCCGTTGCCACGCATTTTCCTAACTGGTCTTATAGTTTGGATCCCATCACAGGTGTCTTTTCGCACCTTTATGGCCCAGCGAAAGCAATCGATGGGTCAAGTATGGAAGCGAAAGCGCTGAGTATTATTCCATTACTAACCGAGTTTGGCTTAGAGCCGGCGCAATGGAAAAAAGTACGCGACCATGCTGCGCCCCGCGCGCATTATGTTGATTTTGTACAAGAACATAAAGGCAGGGAAGTCGTATTTACCAAACTGAGTTTTCAGTTTACCCTTGACGGCAGAATCCTAAAGATTTCAAACCGAAGCTTTGGTTCCGAATACAAGCAGGAGTATCCAAAGCAGAGCCCAGATGATATTCTAAATAATTCAGGCTGGCGAGCCGACCTGGAGCAAGTTCAAGTAGAAGATATCCAGATTGACCCAAACTGGATCTGGTTCCCCGTGCCCGTAGGGCGGGGCTATGAGCTTCGTCCCACTTGGGTGGTTACCTTATCCGGCACCTCGGGGGAGACTCCCCCGGTTAACCTGATCCATTTTATAGATGGGGAGGATGGAACCGTATTATATAGAACCAATACGGTTAAGACCATGGATTTTCGTGTTCGAGGATCGGTATATAAATCGAATGCTGTAACGCCAGCAACGATTGAACCTCTGGTGAATATGGAGGTCACTGTGAACGGGAGTATCAGATTTTCAGACGACGAAGGTAAGATTTATAGCACGCCTTTGCCTGCTTCTGCCACACTGCATTTAAGAGGACCATGGTCCACAGTAATCGATGCACCGACCCAATCCACGCCTTCATACAGTGCGACGGCGGTAAGTGGAAGCCAAGTGACTTTTGCCTCACCTAGCAACATGTACGATGGTCATGTAAATGCCTTTTATCATGTGAATCGAATTCATGAGGTGATGAAAAAGCATCTGCCAGATTTTTTTGCCTTGGATTATTCACTACCCACCAGAGTGGACCTTGGTTCAGGATCGTGTAATGCTTTTTATAATGGCTCCTCCATCAACTTTTATGCCGCCTCAGGAAACTGTCGCTCATTTGCAGAAATTGGAGACATCGTCTACCATGAGTATGGACATGGTATTGCCGGTCACTTTTATGGTGCCCACGGATCTGGCCGAATGTTTAATGGCGCATTAAATGAAGGCTATGCAGATATATGGGGTATCATGATTACCAAAGACTCTGTTTTGGGAAGAGGCGCGTTCCATAACCCGAACTCCAGCATCCGTAGATATGATATCAATCCCAAAGTCTATCCGGAGAATATAGTCGGGGAAGTTCATGGAGACGGGGAGATTATCGCAGGAGCCTGGTGGGATTTTGCACGCAATGTGGGAAGTTATGATACCATGGCTCGTGTCTTTGGGGACGCCTATTACGATCTCGTCGACGGCCCGAATGGTATGGAAGGACGCGTATTTCATCAGGCTTTGATTGCGGCCTTGTTGGCCGACGATAATGATAACGACATTAATAATGGGACGCCCCATTTCAGGGAGATCCTTTCTGCGTTTGCCAAACACGGAATCTATTTGTATGGGCAAACAGAGCTCGTTCATAAAGAGCTGGACCATCAGGCCGCTGGGCAGGATATTCCGGTATCCGCTAAGCTAAATTTAAGCAGCCCTGTGATTTTCCAGCAACTCAAATTAATTTATAAAAACAGAGAGGTCGGCATTTGGGATACGGTCGCTATGGCAGACCAGGGAGGGTATCAGTTCAGCGGAACCATTCCAGCACAGGCACAAGGCAGCATCATCGAATACTTCTTTTTGATCGAGGATTCTATGAGCTTATCCCCTGTCACTTACCCTGCCTATTTTACGACCGTCCCTACCATGGGTCAGCGCTCGTCTTTGCCTTATCAGTTTGCGGTAGGGGTGGTTTTAAAGCAAAAGTTTGATTTTGACACCCCCGTTTCATCGGATTGGCAGATTGGCACTACTTCCATGGAGACGGCCACCAAAGGAAATTGGATTCAGGCGCGTCCGGTGCAGGCTACCTATACACCACCCGGCGGATTTGGAGGTTTTATCAGCCAGCCAGGTTCAGATATGAGTGGAACGGGAATGTGCATGGTCACCGGCAATGCACTGCTTGCAAACTTCGACTATAATAGCGCAGACGTAGCAAACGGTCGAACAGTACTCGTTACGCCTAAGTTCGACTTGAACGGCTATATCAATCCGGTCATCGAATACTATCGGTGGTTTTCCAATGACCTCGGTCCAAGTAATCGTGCCAATGACCCCTGGAGAGTAGAGCTTCGTTATGCGAATACCGTTATCCCCCGCGTAGTAGAAAATACCTACCGCGGAGAAAGGGAATGGAGGCGTAAGGTATTTACCATCGACGAATATTTTCCCGGTGCTAGGGACGAGGTGGAACTTCGGTTTATTGCCTCAGATCTAGTCATCCCGAGTGCATCAAATAATGGGCAGAGCAACGTAGAGGCCCTGGTTGATAATTTCTTTATTTACGATGCCGTCACGGTGGGTGTGGAGACGATGCCTATATTGCATCGCGCCAAAATTTATCCGAACCCTTCCGATGGCCTTAGCATGGTTGAGTTTTCAAAAGCCACCAATGGGGTATTAAGCCTGAGTGATATGAGCGGGAAGGTGTTGTTTAAACAAAATCTGGATAAGAACCAGTCCCGCTATGAAATTCGCACGGACGATTTAGCGCCGGGCGTTTATATGATTTCAATCCAGACAGAGAAAACGATTCAGGTAGAAAAGCTGATCGTTAGATAGTCAGATTTTGCACGGACCAGAAACGGGGCTTCGTTATAACGGAGCCCCGTTTTTCTAAGCATGTATGCGGGTTCTGCGAACTGAAACCTAAAGGATGAGTAAAAAGGGGCGGAAATTTTAACGCGATGAAGCTCTTATTGATCTCACTATTTATTGAGAAAGCCAATAGGATAAATTCAAAGCTTCAAACCATGAACCATTGACTGCTCGCCAAACCGATGGGGAGCTTCGGAATTGGGCGCTTGCCGGTATTCGTCTAGCTTTTTGCTAGTCTACCTTCTTGTACGAGTAGGAGGAGATGGGATGGTTGGTAAAAGTGACTTCAACTTCCTCCCAGCTAAACATCTGTTGAATCTTAGACCTTAGTGCCAGAAGTAATGACCTCCAGAGTTTTTGCACCTTATATTCTGCCCGGCCTACCTTATTTATAGTTCGTGCCATTGCATCTGTTATTGGTGGTTCGAATACTAATTTAGCGATTGGCTGCAAAGAACACAAACGAAAATGGCTTGGGGGCTTGCCGGGTGTGGATAAGTTTAGCCTGTTTGTGGATAACTTTGGAGGGGCACCTAGAAATCTACCACCAGCTTCGCATTAAGTAGGCGAGAGGTGAGCCGGTTGGGAACCGCAAAAATGCGCCCGCTGCTTTGATCTTGAATCCAAGTATAGGAGAGGGTGTTTTGGATGCCTAGTAGATTGAAGACTTCGAAACTAAACCAAATGCGGTCGATGGTTTGCGCCAACCTTTTTTGGGGGTGTTTGGAACCCGACCAAAGTAAGGCGGAGAATCCAATGTCCACCCTTCTGTAGGCCGGAATGCGGAGTGTGTCACCATAGCGTTGATTATCCGGAGGGCCAAATGGAAGCCCCGAGGCATAAAGCAAGTTCAGGTGCATTTTGAAGTTTTTCCATCGCGGGAAATAATCCTCGAAATACATTCCCAGCATAAACCGCTGGTCTGTGGGACGGGGGACAAAGCCCGGCTCAATGGTTAGGCTATCCTTTCCTAAATGATCTAGGTATGTGTAGTGATCTCCATGAATGTCTTCTTCTGACTTCATCAGACCAATGGAAATCCAGGAAGTCGCATCCGGTACAATATCTCCATAAAGTCGGACTTCCCCTCCCACGGCATATCCCGAAGCCTGATTCTGGCCAAAATATCGAATTCGAATATTGTCGTACTCGTAGGGGACAAGATCCCAAAGTGATTTGTAGTACAGTTCCGTGGTAAGCTTGAAGGGACGCGCATCCCAGAGGAAATTATAGTCGAAGCCTCCAACCCAGTGAAATGATTTTTGTGCTCGAACAGTTGGGTTGACGACTCCGTCTAGGTTCCGCATTTCTCTATAGAAGGGCGGCTGCTGATAATACCCGGCAGCAAACTTGAATAGGACATCCTTTTTCCAGTTAGCAGGCGTATAACTAATTTGAGCTCGCGGACTCCAAAGCATCTCTTTGTTCAGGCTCGAATAGTTGAACCGCATACCGACCGAGGCGGTCATGGTTTCGCTTAGGCTGAGATTATCTTGAATATATCCGCTAAAGCGATGGTAGCTGAGTTGGGTTGATGAGTGATAATATTCAGTGAGTTCCAGGCGGTCTTGAAAATAGGGCTGGGTAAATCCCGCCGAATCCCGGCGCTCCCATTCGTGCAATCGATCCGCAATCTGGGTTTGCTGGGCATCCAGACCCCACTGTATAAAATGGTTGCCTCCATCGTAGGATCCACGAAGAGCAAGATTTCCAACGGTGACATCGAGTTTGTTCCGGGCATATTCATGGATAATTCCCGTACCTAAATACGTTTTCATCTGGCCAAAATTCTCTTTGCCCAGATCACTTTCAACTTCTCCGAGTAGGTATTCCCCTTTGATATCATAGGTTTCCCTTTCGTCTGTCTGAAAGCCGCTAAGAAGTAGCTTCAATGACCATTTCGAATTCGGGCGGAAAGTCCAGGACCAGCCCCCGAACCTCGAATCAAACTGATCGATTTCTCCTCCTTGGTAAAACACGCGTAGTTGGTATACCTTATTAATGAGACCGAAGCTGCTTGTTGAGGTTTGCGGAAGGAACTGGAATCGATTGCGTGCATAATTCAAAATGATTTCGGTTTCCCATCTCGGGTTAAATTGGTAATTCAAGAGCAGTTGAGCGTCGGTAAACGAAGGGTTGTATACGCCTTTGGTGGGCTGGGACTGAAGTAAGTACTGATTGCTTTTCTGACGAAGGCCGACCAGATAGGTAAGCCGTTTGTTTTTGCTCGCACCTTCCAGGGAAAGGCTGCCTCCCAATGCGCTCAATTGAACCCGTCCGCTAAAAGAATCCGGTCGTCGATATTGAACGTCTAATACACTCGACATCTTATCTCCAAACTTCGACTGAAAGCCACCCACCGAGAAATTGACCCCTTGTACCAGATCTGCGTGAATAAAGCTCATTCCTTCCTGCTGACCGGAGCGGGCTAGAAAAGGTCTATAGATTTCGAAGTCGTTAACGTAGACGAGGTTTTCATCAAAGTTCCCGCCTCTTACCGTGTACTGAGAGCTTAGCTCATTGTGGGAACCTACATAGGTTTTGATCATGGATTCGATGCCGCTGCCAAATCCGGTGCTAGGAAGCAGGTGGGCCTTATCGACATCGATATGAATGTTCCCGGTCTCTTGCCTTCGATCGGCTTTTTTAATCACTTCTTCGAGCAGTTCCGGGGAGCTCTCAAGCTTAAAGCGCAATTCCAGCGTTTCATTGGGTCCTAGGTGAATTCTTTTTTCATCCTGCTGATAGCCCAGCAGTTGAACGATAATATGGAGGGTCCGATCGGCGGGAACCTCTAAATGAAAGCTTCCATCTCTTAAGGTTCGGGTGCCCATCCCTGTCTCTCGAATGGCGACGGCAGCCGATTCAATGGCTGCACCCTGGGCGTCGAAGACCTTCCCTTTGATCCAGGCGGTTTGGCCGAAACCAAGGATCGGTAGCAGGAGGAAGGCCAGCAGATTGATGATGCGAAATCCCATAGGCGAATGCTTGTTCTTGCGGCCGCGTTTTAGGCTATATGCTTAAGCTTTGAAATAACATCCAAGGGGTCATCGGCGCTGAACACCGTATTGCCTGCCACGAGGATATCGGCCCCTGCTTTTACTAGATCCGGGGCATTATCGAGGCGAACTCCGCCATCTACTTCAATCTTGGCCTGGGAGCCCGCCTCGAGAATCATGGCCTTTACGGCCCGTACTTTATCCAGGCTCCGGGTAATAAATTGCTGTCCTCCAAAACCTGGATTTACACTCATTATCAGCACAAGGTCAAGCATAGGAATGACATCGCGGAGCATTTGTACCGGCGTATGAGGGTTCAGGGCCACGCCTGCTTTCATGCCGAGGCTGTGGATGGCCTCCAGACTGCGGTGCAGGTGAGGGCTGGCTTCTAAATGGATGGTAAGGATGTCGGCCCCCGCTTTTTGAAACGATTCAAAATATTTTTCTGGCTCCAAAATCATAAGGTGGACGTCAAAGGGTTTTTGTGCCCGGGCTTTCATCTGGGAGATGATGGACATACCATAGCTTATGTTGGGAACAAAGCGTCCATCCATGACGTCTAGATGGAACCAGTCGGCCTCGCTTTGGTTTACCATTTCAATATCTCTCCCCAAGTTTAGGAAGTCGGCGGAGAGGATGGAAGGAGCAATGATGGGCATAATATGGAATCAGGTGAGGTGTAAAAATAGACTATCCGCGCCGATATTGAGAATCCCCGCTAACGTATGCGTATTTTTTGTTCCATGGTTTTTGGACAGGCGGTCGCTCGAGAGGAAGTCTTCGACGATTTTGCGGGGGGAGGCAGGTAGCGGAAGCGGAAAATGTACTCATCGCCCGACTGGAGCTCATATCTAAAAAAAGGATCGTCGGCGAATTGAAACTCAAAATCGTTTTCGGGGGATATCTCTACCCATTCGGGGTATTTATATTGTTTCGAGAAGTTTAGGCTGCGCAAGGTCTTTGCTGACTGGCCATTGGTTCGGTGCACGGAAAACCCGAATTCGGAAGACTGAACCCAAAGAGGTTCCTCACAACGATTTCGAAAAATAAAACTGTAATTGAGGTAGTCTGCATACCGAATGTCTTGCGGAGCCTTGATTTCCATGGTCATGCAATCGCAAAACTGGGTCTTTTTTCGCGCGGCCATTTCGGCTTCATTCTTTTGTTTTAGCTGCTGGGGCGTTAACCCCTTGCGAATTACGATGACCGTGTCCTTCCGCTCAGGTTTTGGTTCAGAGGTTATGGGCTTGGCCTCCCCCGTTTGCGGATCAATGCTGTATTTGATGGTCTGCGTGGATTTGAATAGGGGGTTGGGGGGAACTGATCGATTTAGGTCAGCCAAGCTGTCTTTAGAGGCCGATGATTCCGACGGGGTTTGGGCTTTGGAAGGGGGCTGCCCGAAGGCGGGATTCAAGAACAGGCAAATGGCCCCGATTAAAAGGAGGGGAGGAACAAACCATAGCCGTTTTGAGGAGCACTTCATCTGGAATTTGTGGGATTTTAATGGGACTGAACCCTTGCCAACCCTTCTTTGGCCGCTGGGTATTCTGGTTGAAACTGAATGGCGTACCGATAATTTTCGGCCGCCTCTACCATTTGTCCCTGAAGTTCATGGCATAGCCCTAAACTATAGTAAGCTTCGGCATTCGCCGGTTCAAGTTTTCGTACGAGGTCATATTGCCGCCAGGCCTTTTCCAGGGAATCTTCTTGAATCAACATATAACCCATGTTCATATACGCATTAATATACTCCCGGTCCCGAAGGATGATTTGTCGATAGATTTCCTTGGCTTGCGCATATTGTTTCTTGTCTTGATAATGGACACCTTGGGCATAGAGCGGGAACAGGTCCGTGCTGTCTTGCTCATAGGCATATTGAAGGTAAGTAATGGCCATGTCATCGCCTTTGCGGCTAAACATCAAACCAAGCTGAATCCGGGCATCGCGGTATAGTGGATCCACCTGAATGGCGGTCTGAAAGCTAGAAATGGCTTCATCGGCTTTCCCCATGTCCTTATAGGCAATGCCCTTCAGGTAATAGGCCTCCGGATTATAGACGTCGTCCCTGAGGACTTTGTTGATCATTTTGAATGCCGACGTGTACTCCTTGGTATATATAAAGAGCTTGCCCATTTTTAAATGGGTGAGCGGATCGTGGGGATCCCTTTTTAGGGCTTCGGTAAACCAGGGGATGGAACCACTTATGTCTTGATGCTCGAAAAAAAGGTCCCCGATTCGACTGAAATAAAGCGCTTGAGAGGAGTCTCTTTGAATGGCTCGCTGATAATCGAGAAGCGCCATGGAATCCAACTCCATTTTATCCAATAGGGTTGCCCGCTCGAAATAAAGGCGGGCATTTTGTGGGTCCTGCTCAATTTTTTTACTTATTTCTTCCAGGGCCGGGTACTCGGCCCAGATCGAATGGTCATCGCTTTCTACCGGTTCTTTTCCTCCATTGCAGGCGCAAAAAACTAGGGCGGTGGCGAGGCTTGCAAAAGCTGCCATTCTACGAAATGTAAACATGAGACAAACTTAATTAATCGTCGTGAATTCGTGAGAAAATCGGGCTGCCTAGCTTCCTTGGTAATCAGAACCGATCTTGCCCAAATGGAAAACGCAGGCCAAGGAAAAAACCAGGCTGGATCAAATGGCCTTTTAGCGCGACGGCGCCTAGGCTGCTTGCTCCACTTGGGTGCGTAACCCTTAAAGGGGTTGGCTCCGTGTCATCGAACAGGAACCCATAACTTAGGTGAATGCCCGCTTCCCACCAGAGGCGAGGTATCGATGCCAGTGGCTGCCTGTAGCTAAGTTCCGCATGAAGATGAGGAATCCAGTTTTGAGATGGGTTTAGGATATCAAGCTGATAGGCGCCCTGGCTGTTGCGATCGAAAGAGGCGAACCGTGACCTTATCAGGCTTGCGCCCAGTCCACCTCCATAGCTTATTTGACCGCCCTTCCAGGTTTCGCGCCGAAGAAGAGAGAATCGAAAGTCGGTGCGCATATAGTGCAGGACGGCCACCAAAGGGGGCATATGATCGGCGGGAACCTGGATCCAGGAGGTTTGAACCTGGAGCCGTGGGCCCCAGTTAGATGAGGGACCTTGAAAATGCAAATCAGAAGAAAGAGAAAAAGCTCCGAGGGACTGGTAGTATCCATCCAGGTCCTGATGGTGAACCAAGGGAAAATCGACGCCCGGCCTCAGTCCCCAAGACCATTGGGCATGAGCTTCCATTCCTAAGCAGGGGAGAAGAATGAGCCCCAGGAAAAGGGAAATGACCCTCCTTACCATGGGGTTTTTCGAAGGTCCTGACCCTTTCGAACCGGAGCATCCCATAGAAAAACCATCCTTTTGAACTTTGGAAGCCATCATTAATACTGGATGGTAATCTTCTGATGATATTCGTCTTTCCCGATTCGAATGTAAAATAGATACTGTCCCGGAGCGATGCTGTCCAGATCGAGTTGGGTTTTGAGGGTGTTTTTGGCGTTCAATTCCCAGCGTTTTATCGTCCGCCCCTGCATATCGAGCAGCTGGGCTCTAAGCTTGCCCGACACCTCGGCCGGTATTTCCAGGTTTAACTGTCGCCGGGCTGGATTGGGGTAAAGGGTGAAAGGGTGAGCGCGCGGGATGGTGGACAGGCCTACGGGATTATAAAGTTCATACTTATACTCGATGCGCGCATTCAGACCCGGCCTCGGTTCCCAGATTTGGGCAGAGCTCTCCCAAATCCAAGCGCTTTCGTTCAAAGGCTGGTCAAAAGTATTATAGGTCCAGGTCCATTGGTATCGAGGCGTCCAAGCGCCACCCAAATGGAGGTATTCTGTCTTTTCGACAAGGTTTCCGGAGGTGTCATAGGACTGAAGGCGAAGATGCCCGGGCTGCCAACCGCCTAAACCCTGATTATAATGAAACATGGTGTCCGCAGATTCGCCCTGTCCCGGAGTGTAGCCAAAACAATGAAGGTAGCGTGGCGACCAGGACTGGTTCAGCGGATCCCATTGCCATTCCATACTGCTGTCTACTTGGGCCGTTGCCGTCCATCGATACTCCATCGCACGATAGGGGGCAAAGCCTAGCGCGGCGCTATCCCATCTGGACCACTCCTCCCGAAGGAGCTGTCCCCCCGAATAACTGTTTTCCTTTTTTTCCAGAGCGGTCCACTGCTGACCTATGAAGTCATATACATAAGATGTGACCGTGGCGAGGTTTCCACCGGCTCCATAGCTGTACTCGGTTCGAGCTTGGGCGATATAAGCCGAAAGATCCCAGGCCTGCCTTACCTCCTCCAGCAGCTGACCTTGGGAATTATAATGATATCGGGTCGCGGCATAATTTCCCCATACGCGGTTGAATCCGTTCCAGTGTTGCTCAATTAAGGAGTCCAGCGATTCCACCCCATGGTAATAGAAGCGTTGGCGCTGATAGTTTACCCATTGCGCATTCTCCACCCGCTGCATAATCACCTCGCGAAGTCGTTGATCCGGATAATAGAATTTGATCGCGCGTTGGGTATAGTTGCCGCGCTGATCGGATTCGGTCCAAGAAGTATCGAAATGGTAGGCATGGGTTTTCATATCTGATCCACGACCGTCGGAGTACTGGTATTCGCTGCTTTCCTGAAACTGGAATGCGGCTTGGGTGTCGACGCGTGAAATGGTTTTTTCAATCAGCCGTGAGGAGGTCTGGCTAGACGCAGGGAATTGGCTCCCTAGAGCAACGAGCAGAAAAAGTAGAGCGAAAGGACGGTACATGAAGCGAAAATCTTTTAGCTTAGCTGAAAACTTAAATTTCCGCAAAATATCCAATATAGTCGATGGGGAAAAGAAAAAATATGGAAACGGGATTTTGCGAATCGGAAACTATTAATATCTTTAAGAATCATGCGTAAACTACTTCTTAGCTCTGCCGTCCTTGCTTTGGGTTTGATGATCGGCTGTACCCGAGAAAATCCGATTCTTCCAGAACCTCCGAAAGATGCGCCTGGCCCTGGGGGGAAGGCCACGATTCGGATAAGCCCGCAGGTTCGTGACAAGGGTTTAGACAGCGCAAAAATCTATGTCTATTATCTTCGACCCGATACGACCGTCCAGATTAATGACTCCGCCCAGGTAACTTGGGTCGACGGGGTACCCAGAGCCGTTTTTAAAAACCTGCAGATGGGGAACTACCATTTTTGGGGTCGTGGATATGATGCCAACAATAAACATTTTGTTGAAGGAAGCGTCGATTTTCGGATTCCTGATACCTTGGAAAGAACCTATGATATGATCATGCATATGGTCCCCAGCCCATAAACCTTTTTCAAATGGTCCCATCGGACCACCTCGGGCCCTGACCCAATCAACGCGTTTTTTTGCCGCCTTTTCTGTTCCTTATTGCTTTGAGGAGCCGAAAAGGCTTTTATTATGGAAAAGTGGCAAGAATTCAGTATCTTCATGGGAAATAAACTCTTTATCCATAACGAGTAAATATCATGTATAGGAAATCCATGATTTCTGTTCATGGTGACCGAGCTTCAGGAACAAGGAGGGTCCTTTTACTGTTCCGAACTTAGGGCGGGGCTTAAAACGAGCGTGAGTGTAGTAAGAAAGAGTCTAGGAATGCGTCAATAGCGTTATAAATTCTAAAAAAAGATTCTAGAAAAAAGCGTCGCGAAAGCGTCTAGAGGAAGTCGGGGATGAAAAGATGAGGAAAGATTGAAGGCTCCGCCAGCGAATTCACCGAGACGATCAAGCATTTTTACTTAACCATAAATTGAATTTATCACCCGGACGAGCGATTCGATCTAATTCGGAACTCGTCCAATCAAAAAATCCTTTACAATGAGAACACGTTTTAATGGTTGGATTCCGTTGGCCTTGGTGACCATAGGCCTGGCATTGGTGGGAACCGGATGCAAGAAGAAATCGCAAGACCAAGATGAACCTCAAGGAGGGGGCGGAGGCACCACCGCCATGCATATTAATGTGCAACATTATGTGGGAGATCAGAGACTGGTGCTTTTGGATGAAACCTATCAAAACAGTCTTGGGGAATCCTATACCGTATCCCTGTTCAATTATTACTTGTCCAATTTCCGGTTGCTAAAGGAAGATGGGAGCGAATACAAGATCGAGGAATCGTACTTTTTAGTCAAGCATTCTCCCACGGGTAATATGCGGCATTTTCATTTAATGGATTTGCCTGAAGGAAATTATACCGGGATTCGGTTTTTGATTGGCGTGGACAGCATCCGCAATGTAAGTGGGGCGCAAACCGGAGATCTTGCCGTGGATCACGGGATGTTCTGGACCTGGAATACCGGCTATATTATGGCCAAGTTAGAAGGGAACTCGCCGCAGGTACCCGATGGAGGAAAATTCATGCACCACATTGGTGGCTTTGCCGGCGAAAATTCGGCTTTGCATGAGGTGACTTTGGAATTTCCTACCATGGAGTTGAAAGAAGGCATTTCCGGGGATCTACTGATGCGCGCAGATTTGTCAAAATGGTTTGATGGCAAGCATGCAATTTCCCTGGCCGCATTGCCTACGATTATGAACACTTCTGAAAAGTCGGCTCAGATTGCAGAAAATTATTCGAAAATGTTTTCTGTCGTTCAATCCGGAGTATTTGAAGAGTAAAGGCGAAGTTTCGGGCCTTGGCCCAAATTTTCAGCGATTAAATTGCACACACCTTATAAAGTTGACATAAAGAAAAATTAGTATGATGAAAGCCAAGAACAGATTTTCGATGACATGGGTAGCGATGGCTCTCATGATTTTTTTAGGGTTAGGACTGGGTTCCTGTAAGAGAGAAGACCCGGAACCGGTCGCAGGGAAGGGGGGCAATGCCGTGCTTAACATAGTCCCCAGGCACCATGCAAAGATTATCGACAGCTGTCTAGTTTTTATTAAATACAATGCCCAGGATCTTCCTTCCAGCTTCGATGATTCGGTCTGGTGTCAACCGGTAAATGGGGTTTCTACCGCAATTTTCTCGGGATTGACCAAAGGTCAGTATTATATTTTTGGGCGAGGCTATGATGAAGACATTGATCAGATTTGTATTGGAGGCGGCCCCTTTACCATCACCGAAGAAGGGAACCTCCATTACAACCTGGCCATTACGGAAGAGCACTAATGAAGAACACTAATGGAGAGCACTAATGTATAAAAAGTACATTCCGTAGACAATCCTTGGATGGCTTATTTTCAGAAGGTCGGCTTCTCCCTCGGGACAGCCGACCTTTGCCTTCCTGTATATGGAGCACTTAATGGAAACGAATCTCAAAAAGGTGGGGCCAGTTCTTCCCGGTAATAAAGACGCGATCGTTTTCCCGATCGTAGGCGATGCCGTTAAGTACTTCCGGATCCCGGTCAGATCTCGCCATGTTCCATGCAGGGATTCCGGCCTGGCGCCGCAGATCGCTGAAGTCCGCTCGTCCTACGACCTCTCCGGTTTGCGGGTCGATTTTAAGAATATACTCGGTTTGCCACTGGTTGGCATAGATGTACCCCTTGATCCATTCTAGTTCATTGATATGGCGAACTGGACCGCGGTGATCAAATACCGACAAAGTTTTTTGGACTTGCAGATTCGCCGTGTCGAGGAAATAGAGTTGGTCGGATCCATCTCCAAAGATGATTTCGGCGCCATTATTTGTCATCCCCCATCCTTCGTCGGTGGGAATGGGGAACCGGCCGATTTCTTTGAAATCAGACTTCCTATATATAAATCCAATCCGCTCTCTATAGGTTAGCTGATAGATTTTGTCCTCAACGATTGTGATGCCTTCGGCAAAGTATTGGGGTTCCAAGCGATGTTGCTGGGCGATCGTTCCGGATTCTAAAGAATACTTCCTGAGGTCAGATCGTCCATGAAGTCCCACACTTTCATAAATATAGCCCTGTTCATATTCCAAACCTTCGGTGAAAGCGGCGGGGTCGTGCGGGAATTTGTTGACCACGCTGTAGGAGATAACGGGTATGCTAGGACGGGATTGAACCGCATCCGACGCACCTTCGTTCCCTTCCTGGCATGCGGACAATCCGAATCCTAATAGAAAGAGAGTCAGGCGATTAAATCGAAGGGGAAAGAATGAGTTCGGGGATTTCATAAGGATAAACTTGGGCTCGCGAATATACTAAATCGGGGGCATGCGGCCTCGAAACTTGGCATGACCTGGTTTTTTCCCTGCTTGCGGCCACTCAATCCACCATATCTGGCACAATTTTAGTGCAAGTAGTTTGGTACCAACTTTACAATAATCGTACCTTTGTCGATTTGTGTATATTAATGACATGATAAATAAGTATTTACTATGCCTCCAAAAGCGCGACATGTTACCGATGTAAAACCGATTCATTTAAAGCAGGCGGCGGATATTCTCATGCAGACGCGGAACATTTCCACTAAAGCGGCACTGGCAGCTGAAATCAAAGTAACCCCTTATTATTTTTCCAAAATCATTAATGGGGAGACGCCGTTGACGGAAGCCTTCATGGAGAAGTTTTTAAATTTTGCGAAAGTAGATTCAGTTCAGGAAATACTGGATATGCGTCGCCCGCCCGATAACATCTATGAGACCATTTCTGATGGACTTAGAACCTATATGGAAACCCATAGAGTGACCCAGGCTGAATTAGCTCGGGACTTGAAAACGGATCAGCAGATACTTAGCCGGATACTCCACGGGAAGAAAAAGCTTTATTCACCTGATATGCTGATTGCTATCCTTCAGTTGATTCGCTATAAATTATAGGAGGGACTTCAAGGCCGCCTTCATCGTCTTTATTGGCGGCCCGTCATGCATCGAAGCGACTGCTGGAGCCGCTCGGATTCTTCGGGGTCAAAATAGTAGCGATGGATCTTGGTTTCCAGCTTTGTTTTAATTTCCACCTCCGCAAATCGAAGCCCGTGTTTTAAAAAATGATCGATCTGCGCATCCGTGAGTGGCTGGATCAAGTAGTGATACTCCAGATATCCAGTTGGAGGAATGAGAAGTTCACTTTCTCCCATATGTCTGAAGAAGCTCCCATCATCAAAAGAAAGACCTACGAGGCGCTGATGGTCGCGCTCTCTAAATCGAGGCTGGCGTCCTAAATAAAGGTGGTTTACGCCGTCCTGGTTCTGATAGACCCAAATCTCCAGTTTGTCTTTTTCAAGGTTGGCTTTATGGCCGACGGTTCGAATCGCCTGGGTGATGACCGTATCCTGAACCGTGGCCGGAACGGTGCTTGTCACAGGGTATTCATAAACGACCCAATCTTTGCAGGGTTGAGCGGTCACCGAGCTGGCGGCAACCATAACTAAGAGGAAAAGAAAGGAACTATAAAGCATTCGATCCATGGTTACAAAATAGGGTATTCCCCGCATACTGGCAATACAGCTAAATGCTTCGGGCTTGATTCAGGGAGTTGAACTCCATGAATCTATGAAAGAGGGGTCGCTGTTTTCCGCAGTTAAATGGAGCGACTTGATTTAAGGTTTGCTTTTACCAGGAATTAGCAGGTATTTTATTCCTAGATTTGCAGATAAATATCGAATACATCGATATGGAGTTATTGGTTTTTATCGTACTGTTTGTATTCATGGCCCTTTTCATTGGAGGAGGTGGTCTTCTCATTAGAGGAGCGCTGAAAAAGAATCGGAAGCAGTTTATTTGGGGACTTCTGATGCTCCTATCTTGTATTCCTTTTATGTGGCTTGTCAAGAACTTGAACTTGGGCGGCCTCTATTAAAGTTTTAGCCAATGTCCAAAGCCATAGGCCCTTTATTGTTTTTCATTATTATGGTAGGCTTGCTCCTGTTATTGGGAAGAATCCTTTCCGGCGTCGGCCGAAAGAAGGGGGAGCCAATATTGATTTTGATTTCAAGGGTCATGTCGGGCATTGGTATCCTATTAGGACTCGTGCTACTTTTCGTCATTTATCAGTTCTGGACGAATCCGGATGCGCTGTTTTTTTAATCTCGCTCTGCCATGACCTTTGTTTTAATCCTCTTGATACTTTCGCTCATTCCCTTATTTGGCGGTATTTATTTTGTTTTTAAGGGGCTCCTAGGGCGCAAAAGACCGATGATTTGGACGGGGCTGGTTTTTATATTGGCCTGGGCCGGCATTGCCTATCAGTTTTATGGGCTTTATTTGCGGGAGTTTGGCTGAGCCAGACTTAGATCCAGTCGCAAAGGGGTAATGGATACGAAATCGTTTTCCATGGCCCAACGATCGGTTCCTTCTTCTGCTTCCTCCAGGGGGACGACGGTAATCCAATAATATTTCTTCCCAGCCGGGTCTACCGCTGGAATCACCTTCCCATCATAGAATCGGACGGACTGTCGCGTCCACATAACGTCCTTGGGCTTTGGGGGGAAATTGACGTTATATAAGCCGGTTCCGGGAAGCGTTAAGAGCTCGGCGATGGCAGCCCGGACAAAAGGCTTCAACCGGTCAAAATCCGGACCGTTTTTCCCCACGGGCGTACTGAGTGCAATCCCTTTAACGCCTAGTAAGGCAGCCTGCCTGGCCGCAGCCAGGGTTCCCGAATGCCAGATGGCATTGCCCAGATTGGCGCCCAGATTAATGCCCGATAGCACCAAGTCTGTATGGGACCATAAATGGGTACCTAAGGAAACGCAGTCGGCGGGGGTGCCGTTCATTCGATAGGCATCGATGCCTTCAAAGGGAACGGCGGATTTTTTATAATACAGGGGGCTGGAATGCGTGATGGCATGCCCCATCGAGGACTGTTCGATATCTGGGGCAAGAATCTTTACCTGGCCAAATCCTTTTGCGATCTCTGCGAGGGCTCGTATCCCCGGGCTGTAAATGCCATCATCGTTGGTGACAAGAATGCGCATACTAAATGCCCTCATTATTTTCATGCCAGCCTTCTATTGGGTATGAATTTTTTAGCAGTTCGTGACAAGGATTGGGTATGGGGAAAGCCTTAGTAATTCATAATCCCAAATCTGGGGGTCGGCGACTGCTGGATTCAGAATGGAAGGCTGCGGCGGCAGGCCTAGGTTTGGAACCCCAGTATTTTGAATTGGAAGATTTGGGGTGGAAACGGGCCATGGACACGGCCGACCTGCTTATGGTGGCGGGCGGAGACGGGACCATTGTAAAAGTGGCCAAGGAGCAGATTCATCGTTTCCCCACTCATCATCCCATTCCGATGCAAATCATTCCCTTGGGCATGGCCAATAACATCCATGGCGCGGTTCAGCAGTGGAAGTCCCTGGGGAAGGGGCGCGATCCTTTGGTCTATGTACATCTAGGGAGACGGCAGGGAGCGGGCAGGCTCCGCTATTTTATGGAAGGGCTGGGCTGGGGAGGTTTGGCGCATCTGATCCATTCTGCTAAAGAACGCCCCTTAACCAGTACGCATCCATGGGCTCGTCGAAAGGAAGCATTAATGCGTCTCATGGAACTCTTAACCAAGGATGGCTCCATGGGGACGAGCCTTGAATTAACGGTAGATGGGAAGGATTATTCTGGCGATTATGCACTCGTCGAAATTCTCAATCTACCCATGATCGGTCCTAGGCTGATGTTGGCGCCCGAGGCCCACCCTATGCAGCGAGCCTTGTACCTAGTACGGATTACCCATGCAGATATGCCTCGGTTTTTGCACTGTCTCCGAGGGCAAGTCGAAGGGAGAGCCCCGAGCTATACCCCGGCCGCGCTGGCATTTCAGAACGCTCGCATCGCTTGGTCGTCTCAATGCTTTCATGAAGATGACCGATCTTGGCTTTACGGGCAGCGGGCCGAAGCTCAAATATCGGTTTGGCCCGCTATGATGCCTTTTCGCGTTTGATCTTTCGCCCGGCAAAGTCCTCCTGGTTCGCCCACCGAGGGGACACCTTGCGCTTTCGTAAATATTTGCCTAATATTGATCTAATTTTCTATTCTACCGATAACCCGGATAATATATGAAACATTTTCTCCTTTCTTTTGCGCTCCTTGGATTCTGGGGCAAGGCATCGGCCCAAATCAGCCTGGATTCTACCGATTTTTCAGGGCTAACAATCACCGCCGACAGTTTCTGCTATATCCAAGGGTATATCCCCCCGATCGCCTTGGGGCCGAACCAAATCTATGACTACACTTCCGTGGCCTATGAACCAACCCTCTATTATTCTATTCAGCAAGCCGGTACGCTTGCGGATTTTCCAACGGCCCGTTTTTTTGAAAGCCGCCGTCACGTCATCAAGGACAGCTTTTACATTAACTCTTTTCGATGGTCCCGCATATCGGCGGCAGGCTTAGAGCGGATTGGAGAAGAGATTCCTTATCGATCGATTGCGCTCTCCGAATTCGCCATCCCCTCGACCACTGCCACGGACAGCATTATCATCAAGGCACAGAATAAGCTTTATTCGCAACCCTATCAGTTGCTTCAGTTCCCCTGTACCTATGGGAAGAAATGGACCTCTACGTTCAGTATGACCATTGATATGGAGCTTAACTATGATTTTGCCGGATTTGTACAGAAACCCCTGCAGTTTAAAACCGATATCAGCTATGATTTTGAAGTGGTGGGCTGGGGGAAAGCGGTGGTTTATAATGCCCGCAGCGGCGATTTTGGGGAGGACGATGTTTTGCTGTTGCGCGTTAAAGGAACCACCCGCGATTCCATGTACTTTGACGGAGCGCCAGCTCCCGTCTATTTGATGGATTATTTCGGGTTTACGCAAGGCCGGGTCTCTGAAGTCAATTTTGATGAGCTGTTTCGGGCTAGGAATGTTTCGCCCCTCGTATTATACCAGTATTCAGGCAATCAGTTCAATACCCCCCAGCTGGGTCGGGTTCAGCAAATGAAGATGCCCTCCGTAGGGCTATCCTTAATCGGGAGCGAAGCGCAGGATGTATACCTGTTTCCGAACCCGCTTGGTTCGGGACAGATCCTTGAGCTGCGTTTTCCCCCCTCTGCCTCTGGAACCTGGAGCTATCAGATTCGGAGAATCGATGGAATGGTGCTTGATGACGGATCCTTACCCGTCCATCATGGAGCGGCAAGTCTGTCCTTTCCCTCGCAGGTACCGGGAGGCATTTATTGGATAACCCTTTCGGCCGACGGGGAAACACGCCATCTCCCCATCGATTGGAGACCCTAATCCAAGTCCAGATTTTCCCCATAATTCTCCGCGGATCGCTTCCTTGCCTAAGGAATTGTTTGTATCTTTGTTTAAACACCTGTTTCAGCTTGGCTTAGGCTTAGGCCATCCTAGGAAATGGGGTGTAAAACGGGAATTTATGGATCTGCACGAAGGAGAGGCCCTGCAGAACGCGGCCAAATTAAGTAAGATTGGCATACATGGATTGGCGGAATCGATGGGTGTGCCCCGATCTACTTTGTACTATAATTTCAGGAAACGTCATTTGGACCCTCTATTTAGGCAGGCGGCGGCCCAGGCGCTGGGCATGAGTGCTGCCTTGATATTTGGAGGGCGTTTTAATGCCATCGCATCGACCGATGATCAGAGGCCAAGTCCCGGGGAGGAGATTCGCCTGAGAAAAGCCTTGGGATTGGCGGGGGAGAAAGAAGAAGGAATCGGACTGGTGCCCATAGCGGCCCAAGCAGGGTATAGCCGCCACTATCAGGATCCGGTTTTTGTGGAAGAGCTTGAAGAACTTAGGATTCCACATCTTCCCTTTCGGGGCAGCCGGTATCGTGTCTTTGAGGTCAGCGGGGACAGCATGGAGCCCACTTTAAAAGAACATTTTCATGTGGTTGCGGAGCGGGTGGAGCCCGAGTATTGGGATGCCACCGCCCAGTTCTATATCCACGTGATTGTCACCGAGGATCGAATCATGGTAAAGCGACTTTTTAGGAAGTCGAAGGTGGACTATGTGTTGATCAGCGATAATGAAGAGTTTTATCCTCAGTTTATTCTTCCCAGATCGGAGATCCGAGAACTTTGGCTCGTGAAGCGAAAAATCGACTGGGAAATGCCCCCACCTAAGAAGTTCGACATCACCGTCTAAGTTTTGACATGGGAAGGCAGGCGGGTTTTAGCAAAATGCGTACAAATACGGATGGGTTTGTCTTTGAAATCGACTTTTTTTGCTTTCAAAACATAGGGAATACCCGCTCTATTATATATTTTAGGCGGATTCATGCATTTTTATCCAATGATTTTCAAGACCATCCCCATGAAAAAGACCAAAGCTTTTAGCGTCGCTCCCCTCTGGGCATTAATGATCAGTTTCCTAATCCTTGCTTCCTGCCAGTCTGGAACGGAGGGGGAGGCTTCTCGAGATTCGAACAAACGCACGGAGTTTCTGGAGGGAATCTTAGCGTATTGTCCCCCTTGTTCTCCGGGCAATATGTGCGACCCTTTGTGTAAGGAAGCTTTGTTAGGCTGTCATACCATTTCGGAGGAAGAGTTTAATCGTCGGGTTCTCATAGCGAATCCGGGTAATAACCCCTTTCCTACGGTCGTGGATTTTTGCGATCTCATAAATGGAGGTGACTGCCAGACGGAGGCGGTCCTTATCTCAGCCGACATGAACAACCCTTCGAACCAGGACATCAAAGTCTGCACCCTCACCATTCAAAATGCCCTGGAAGGCGATTATTCGGTGATTTATCCTTTAAGTCTTTTTAAGGGCATTTGTGAGACCAATCCGATTGAGGTGACCTTTCATAAGGGCCAGCGCGGATCGGGGGGCGCGGATGTGTTGATTCGTGTTCTTAAGGCCGATGGTGAATTCGCCTATTTTAATCTCAGCGACACCACACCGCCCCATATTTCTCCATGTCAATAAATGAATGAAAGGGCTTATTTGGGTTTTGTAAGCGGCTATGTTTACCCTGACTCTTATCTCCATATTCTCCCCTTTATTTCCGCTCATCGTTGGATTTCGGAGGCGTGGGACATTGCTTTGGTTCTACCCTCTGGTCGCTTTTATTTTTGATGTTAGCATTTCATACTTAAAGCGGGTTCATGGGATTTTTTCAGAATGGCCTTCCAACAAGTTTTTTCTCATAGAAGCCTTTTTTTTTCTATAGATATTTAGCAGGAGTCTGTTTCGCACTCATTCTAGGAACTTTTCTTTAGCCTCCATGCTCATCATATGGGCTTTTGTGGCCTCGGGTATTTATCTCGATCCTTTTTCCTTTCACCATCAAGGGGCTTCTGTCCTTTACCTTGTTTATATGATATTGGCCATGCTTGGCCTATACGACCTGATTCGTAGCCCTCGAGAGTTTTATCTGGAAAAGTCGTGGTTCTTCTGGTTTGTCGCCGGAATATTGATCTACGGGGCTGGGAGCTTTTTATTATTTTTATTCCGGGCCTATCTGCTTGAACATGCGGCAGAATTATTCTACCTGACATGGCATACCGTGTTTCAGGTCGTTAATATTATAAAGAATATAATGATTGGGCTCGCTTTAAGTCAATATAAAACCTTAAGGCGTGAACCTGTTTAATTTAATCTGGGCTTCGTTGTTGGTCATGCTGGTTTTGGCGATAGGCCTTATTTTGTTTGTGGTTTTTTATCAAAGAAGAGTGATCGATCAGCAAGTGCATATCCGTCGTTTGAACCAGTTAAGGGAGAAAGAGCGGCTAGAGGCATCCATTCAAAGCGAAGAGGGAGAGCGGAATCGAATTGCCGGGGAGTTGCACGATGACGTGGGAGCAACCCTGTCATCGGCTCGCCTTTTTCTCAATAATCCCCAGGACGAGGAGGCGATATCGATGTCCAAGGAATTGATTGATCAGGGGATTAGCAAACTACGCTCTCTTTCCCACTCCCTGCAGCCGACCATGCTATCCTATGTCGGACTCGAGAAATCTTTAGAAGCCTATGTGGAGATGCTGAATCGGTCGGAGGAAATTACAGCAGGTTTTTCCGCCGAGGAAATTCCCCGCTTAAAAGGCGAAGTCGAGCTCGCCTTATACCGAATCATGCAAGAGTTGATTCAGAACATATTGAAGCATTCGCAGGCCTCCATCATTTCTTTGATCGCCCACAGCACCAAGGAAGATTTTGTGCTAGTGCTCATCCACAACGGAAAGGGGCTAACCCAGGAAGCCTTTGAACGAAATGTATATAATAAGGGGGCTTCCGGATTGAAGAATATTTTGAACCGCCTGAAATATATTAATGGGGAGATTTATCATGAACAGTCCAAGTCGGGAGGTTATCATACCCGGGTGACCGTCCCCTTATCAACAAGTTTAAGCGATAATGTCAACTGAATATGGAACGAATACGATTTGCAGTCGCCGATGATCACGCGATTTTTAGACAGGGGCTTCAACATGCGCTTTCGGGTCGGAGCCGACTAGAGTTTAAATTTGATGTCGACTCGGGCGAGGCGCTGCTGGCTCAGCTGAAGAAAGATGCGGAAGTGGATGTGATCCTCATGGATCTTAAAATGCCTGGAATGGGGGGTATTGAAGCCACCAGGCGGATTCGGCAGGAATATCCGGATATGAAAGTCATTGCGCTGACCATGTTCGAAGATGAGCAGATGGTACTCCATCTGATGGAAGCGGGGGCCAACGGTTATTTACTTAAAAATGCCGATGCCGAAGAGATTATCCTGGCTATATATAGCGTTGTGGAGAATGGGTTTTATTTTAACGATTTAGTAAGCAGTACCATGCTCAGGAATTTGATTGACAAGAAGGCGGTGCCCAGCCGCTTTCGGGGAGAAGTGCAGCTCTCCGACCGGGAGATTGAAGTCCTTCAGTGTATTTGCGAAGAGATGACAGCTGCAGAGATCGGTGAGCGAATCTTTCTTAGCCCCCGCACGGTCGAAGGGATTCGAGCCAATTTGTTGAGCAAAGTAGGCGTTCGAAATACGGCAGGACTGGTGCTTTACGCCGTGCGCCATGGGATCGTCAGCTAAGCCTCGATCTCCGAATAAATCGATGCCGGATAAAAATTTATGGGCATTGTTTTTAGGTCAGGTTGATTTGGATTATATTGCAAGGTTTATAAACCAAGGGAAGATGAAAAAGTTACTGGTTGTTGCCGCATTGAGCGTAGGTTTCATGGCCTGCGACAAGGAATTTATATGTAAATGCACTACGAACTCTACCGTCATTGAAGGTACCGAATTTGAGGTCAATAGCCTTCGCAAAGGAGACGCGACCAATAAATGCCGGGAATATCAGGAGCGCATGGAAGCGACCTTTGCCGGGGAAGCCTACGAGTGTCGCCTTCAGTAGGGAAATAGCTTGAATTGGCCTATATTCCCTAGCCAGAACTTCCGGAATCTCTCCCGAAGGGATAGGGGAAACAGGTTAATTTATGGAAATCGTACCCGATTATTATGCAAGACTCGGTCTCCCACCCAAGGCGGAGGAGGCCGAGATCAAGTCAAAGTATCGCGCCCTGGTTCGGAAGTATCATCCCGATACGAATCCGGCACCTTCGGCTCAAGAAGCGTTTCGGGCCATCCAGGAAGCCTATGATCTGCTGTCCGATCCAGCGGCCAGAGCCCGATACCATCGCGAATGCGCACTTTGTGGGAAAACCTGGGCTTTGGATCCGGCCGCGGTGGTGGATCCAGCAGCCCTGGCCTACGAGTTTAGTCTGCTTAGTAGGCGGCTCGGAGTCATGGGTCCGCAGCATATAAGCAATGCAGATTTTCAGGCTTATGTATTGGCCAAACTGAATGCGGAGACTTGCGCTTTGATTACCGCCTATCCAGATCAAGAATCCCGGTTTGATTTGGTAGAGGTATTATTTCAAGCGACCGAAAGGCTTGGTTACGAGGACTGGCTTCCCTTGGAGCCCACCTTAATTCAGCTTTCGGAAGGTCAGTTAGAATGGGTGGACCGCCTCAAAACCCGAACCCGCATCCGCAGGCAGCAACATGCCTGGCAACAGCGCCTTCCTTATCTGATTATTGCCATCAGCCTTCTACTATGCATGGCCATGTTCTTCTGGGCCACAGCCTGGAGGACCGGAACGCCGACTCCTTTATAAGTACGATACAGAAGGCCCTGCGCCAAAAAAAGCGTTGCTTCTTTTTGGGGGGTTAGCATGGGTTTAGCATGAGCTTGCCAAGACGTTCGCATAAGCTACCATGAGTAAGCCATGGATTTGCCCGAGGGGAGGTTGCGAAACATTAGATGGTCGTATGGAGTCCGACTTTGGTAATTTCGATGGTGCTGGGCTGATCGTCTAGGAACTTGATCAGGCGAAGTTTTTTCAAAGAATCCAGGTAATACTGCATGTCTTCTTCGGAGAGCGCCAGTTCAGACTGAATAGCTTCCACTTCTAATTGTGGGTGGGATGAGCTGCCCGCTTTGTAATTTTTATAATGCATTTCTTTCGCCTTTCTAAAAATCAGTTTATTGCTCATTGTCATCGATTTAAACGACAAAGATACGATTTTCTTTCTTGATTGCCCTATAAAGGGAACTAATAGAGGGATATCCTAGACAAAATGGGTATTTTTTGCCCCATTTTTTCTTAGGTTCCAGGCCCTGTTTTGGAAGAGATCGGTGGGCAATTTGGAATCTAAAAACGTCTAAACTGGGTTCCAAAACCTATCTTTGCAGGTTAACCCTCGAGTCAATGCATTGGTTCTATCTCATTCTTGCTGGTCTTTTTGAAGTCGGATTTACGACCTGTTTGTCGAAAGCCCGGACGGCGATCGGCACCGAATTTTATTTATGGGGCGGCGGCTTTTTGGTTTTTCTAACCGCCAGCATGTATCTGCTTTATCGATCGACAGAAGCCATCCCTATGGGGACTGCCTACGGGGTATGGACTGGGATTGGAGCTTGTGGGACGGCCTTGGTCGGCATCTTATTCTTTAAGGAATCGGCCGATATTTGGCGCCTGTTTTTCATCATCACTTTAATTGGATCCGTCGTGGGTTTGAAAGTGGTAAGCAGCACCTGAAAAATAAATCCCCTCATATCATTAACATCCACTTGACATTTGTTTGCCAATAACCTATTTTGGGATGCGAACCAAGAGGTCCGTTTTCAATACTTAGGTTAATATCTGCTATGGGGATGATTGAGAACTCGATGAGTATGGCGGAGGCTCGCCGGGAGTGTGAGCGCTATCAGCACCTGGTTGGCCGAATGATGCATGGTAAAAGAGGTCGAATTACCAAGGTCGTCGTGGCGCCCATGGACGAGATTAACAAGCATATGTTTTTCGAGCGATATAAGGAGACGGGCTGCGAAATCCAGGCTTTGGGATTCTACCAGGTACCCTATTATGATGTCATGATTATTTTTGATCGGGAGGGCAAGGGATTGGATTTTACGGATCTGCGAACAGCGATTCGGCAGCTGAGCTAGGGCATGAATCTGGTTTGCCCTTTTTTTCCTTTGCTGGCCTGAATGGCATCGATCTCTTGCATCATGGCTCTTCGTAACCGAAGCTTAGGGATGGACTTCGTCCACCCCTTGGTCATGGCAAGGCAAAAAGCGGATGGCTTTGAAATCGACGGGCCTAGTCTCTCACCATGAGATAATAGAACTCCGAGTCCGGAAACAAGGCGAGAAGTGAGTCGGTGGAGTGGACGGTATAATCCGGGGCTTGTCCAGAGGGGAGGCGTCCTCCGATCATGGATCCCATGTTTTCGCCGACTTCATTTTGGAACTCGATGTAGGCGGTTTCGGAACGGTAAACGATGATATTCAGGTTTAAAGAATCCGGCTTGAGCTGATCGTTGACAAATCGGTAGGTGGCGGTGAAATCCTTTCGCACATCTACGATCCGATTTTTGTCCATTACGGTCGCCGAATCCCAATAAGAAACAAAACCCAGGGAGGAGGAGAAAAGGAGTTTGTCTACGGCCCGCCAACGGCTTGCATTCCCTGATCCATGGAGGAAAGTCAGGCGAGCTGGCCCCCGGAGGTTGCGGGACAGGTCATAGAAGTTCTCGGTAGGGTTCGGGTGGATGGTTGGAAAAAGCCCTTGGCTGTTGAACCAGTTGTGAATGCTGTAGTCCTCACTAAACCAGTCTATATAGTAGGTTTTCCCGGTCGGCAGCGAGGCCGCCGGAACCTGCACTTTGCCCAAGGGTTCCATGCGTGTTTCCCAGACTGGAGGGCCTGCATGGACATAATCTTCAAAGCTCCCATAAACCCGCAGGTGAATGGGAACCTCGTTTTGGTTGACAAAAACGGATTCGTGGGGATCGGGTGCCTCGGTCTTTTTACAACCGGCCGTTATTCCTAAAATGCCTGTAAAGGCCATGATTACGAGTGCTTTTAAGCGCAGGTGGGTATTTCCCTTCATAACTCTGGAAATTCAAAGTAAGCATACAAAGTAAGGAAAATTAATAAAAAGCAAGGGGCGGCCAAAACCGGCGGCAAGTAGACAGAAGCCCTTTGAAAGCGGCCATTAGTTTTTGGACCGGCGCCCCGGGGCGAGGGTTGCGGTGGAGGGCCATCCCATGCCCTGAAGTATCTGTTCTATCATGGGCTCCTTCGATGCCTCGTAACTTTGATTGATCTGAATCCCGTTCAGCTTGCCCCAAGCCTGCCAGCGGGCCGCATAGAAGCCAGATCTCCAAGCCTTGAGGATCTCATAAAGATTCGATCCCGTTTGCCGGGCAATCAGTTTGATTAAAAGGTCGGCCTGGGTTGTATTCAGGTCTTTGATCTCCTCTTTGTATCGATCTTCGACCTCCTCCTCCCATTGCTTTACCCGACGACGTATGGCTGCACGGTTTGGGTCTTCTTCGGCCTCCCAAGCCTTCATTTCCCGATAGTATCCCATGGCCAGTTCCAGATAGGGAAGAACGGTTTGGATATAATAGCGGGTCTGATTATAATGGTATCGATCGGTATCATTGGCAAAGGAACGCTGGGCTTCCACAACAATCGTTGGCAGCTGAAAACGAGGTGTATCCTGGCCCGAAACGGGCGGAGTCAACCCGAGGAAAATTAGAATTATGGCGCAGAAACGGCGTATATCCATAGCGTATAACATAAAGGGTTCAACAAAATGCTTGCCTGAACAGTGAAATTCATCCGCTGATTATCCAAGCTCATCGTGTTTTAGACAAATCCCAAAGGAAAATGTTTAATTTTCATGGAGAATTTTTGATTTCGTGCGCATTTTTCTCATCCTTCTCGCCCTCTTCTGGGGATTCGGTAAAAGCCATGCTCAGGTTTTTGAGGTAGATCGCGGCCAGGTTCGTTTTTTTTCTGACGCTTCCCAAGAGTTGATCCGGGCAAGCTGTGACCGACTCCACGGATTGCTGGACGTGAAAAAGCGGCAGTTTTTCTTCAAGGTGGACATTCAGCAATTTATGGGATTCAACAGTGCGCTGCAAAGAGAACATTTTCATGAAAATTACATGGAAACTTCCATTTTCCCTTCGGCGAGCTTCCAAGGTAAAATTATTGAAGATGTCGATTTACTGCAAGCCGGAACCTACGAAGTCCGAGCAAAAGGAGGGCTCACGATTCATGGGGTTACGCAGGAGCGCATTATTGCATCGCGCATACGCTCTGAGTCTGGGCTGTTATACATTGAATCCATGTTTTTAGTGCCTTTGGCCGAGCATGGCATTAAGATTCCCCGGGTTGTACATGACAAACTGGCCTCTGACATCCAAGTGACGGTGGAGGCCGTAATGATGGCCCGACCATGAACGGAGGGCGCTGGATAGGGTTTCTCTGTGGTTTACTCCTGGCTCTGACCTGGGAGGGGAGGGCGCAAAAGCCTTTCCATTTGGATTTCTTCCTCAACGAGTATAAAGAGCCTGTGGCGGTCCGCGATATTGCCACCGATGGGCAAGGGTACCACTGGTTGGCAACGGATCAGGGGGTGTATCGCTTTAATGGGCAGCAGTTTACCAAGATCGAAGCAGATCCCCATAGTCTTCCGCGGTCGATTACGGTCTTTCAAGACCGCATTTGGGTAGGCTATCATGATGGAACCTTGCGTTCCCTGAAAGCCAATCGCATGGAGCCCGTTTTTTTTCGGGCCGGGAAGCCCCAATCCCCCATTCATGCATTGCATAATCTGGACGATCGATTCTTATTGATGGGAACCCAATCCGATGGGCTGGTGGTTTTCTGGGAAGGGCTTGGTTTTACACTCAGCACCGATCGCGGCTTGCCAGACCCGTTTGTTTATGGCGTGGCTGCCTCTTCCGCTTCGCCATGGCTCATACCCACCGACAAGGGGATCAGCCAGGTTTCTATGGGCGAGGAGGGGTTGTCGATTTCGCATTTTTCTACCGCCGATTCGCTTCGGGATAATATCGTCCGCGTCCTAAAACCGCTGGGGAAGGGTTCCGATTTTTTTTGGGTGGGCACCCATGCAGCCGGGGTCGCCGTCCTGGAACTGTCCGCCCGAAAATTCTATAATTTTTCCTCTTCCCAAGTCTGGGATGGGGGACAGGTGAATGATATCCTGCCCATGGAAGATGGAAGAGCCTGGGTAGCCACTGAAAAAGGCGAGATGAAGGAACTCTTCTTTGATGGGTCGCAGATACAGCTGGGGCAAAGTATCGAATTAGAAGACAGTAAAATTTACCGACTCCTTAAAGGTAGGTCGGGGC
>CAZYEZ010000011.1:0-14548 GCA_964646775.1 uncultured Chitinophagaceae bacterium
GCCAAAATCGAAAAGCCCGAAGCGCTGAATCATCTGCGGGAAATCATCCTCGCCTCCGATGCCATCATGGTGGCTCGGGGTGATCTGGGTGTTGAGCTTCCGCTGCAGCAGATTCCGATGATTCAAAAGAGTATCATTCAAAAATGCATCCACCGGGCCCGACCGGTCATCATTGCCACCCAGATGATGGAAAGTATGATTGACCGCACCCGGCCAAATCGAAGCGAAATCACCGACGTAGCCAATGCCGTGCTTGAAGGGGCCGATGCCGTAATGCTTAGCGGCGAGACCGCCATGGGACAACATCCCGATAAAGTGATCGAAACCATGGTTTCGATCATCGAAGAGGTAGAAAAAGAAGAAATCGTTTATAACCGAAACCTGATCCCCCAGCCCCATTCTCCCTCCTTTCTCAGCGATGCCCTGTGTTATAATGCCTGCGAGATTGCAAAAGCAATCCAAGCCAACGCCCTCATTGGGATGACCCAGTCTGGATATACGGGTTTCATGTTGTCCAGTTTCAGGCCTAGATCCCCGCTTTTTGTGTTCACCAAAACCCAGTCGCTGGTCAATCAGCTTTCCCTGAGCTGGGGAGTCACGGCCTTTTTCTATGATCAGGAAGAGTCCATCGACGAAATGATCGCCGATCAGATCCGCTTCTTAAAAGAAAAAGAGCTCTTGCGAAGCGGAGATGTGGTGGTCAATACCGGAAGCTTGCCCGTTAAGGAACACAATCCCACCAACATGGTCAAGATCAGCCGGGTCGAATAGCATTTTTTCGGCATGAACCTTGCCTTTTACGCATCGATGAAATCCTTGGTTTTCCTTCTGCTGTGTATCGGGGACTTCCCGGCCCCGACCCCTACCTACCGATTGGTATGGGCGCCCGGACAGATTCCTGAGCTCTTTTCGCCCCTTCGTTTTTCGATCGAAAAGCAGCAAAATGGTCAATGGAAAAGCCTATCGGAGATCCAGGCTGAAACCAACTGGGGTCGGGTTGAAAGCGGCGCCTTTCACTTTCTCCCAGAAATGAGGGCGAAATATCAGGGGAAAATCGAGTTTCGGATTCGAGACCAAGGCCAAACCGTCATCCTTCGAGACAGCATCCCCTATCTTCAAGCCATTCGTATTCACCCTTATACCGACAGCATCAAGCCGGTAATGGGCTTTTACTTGCCTGTGGAAGGGCAGTTTAGCTCCCAAAAAGTCTATCCCCTAGATACTTCTTGGGTTCGGGTCGAAGCCTCTGCCGGGCATTGGAAAGGACAAACCTGGTACGGCGATTCCTCCCAACTTCCCGCAGAGGTCCGATTCCTCGTATGGTACCGCTTTGACCCCAGGATTCGTGCCGACACCGTACTGCCCATGCGACAATACTGGGAAGAACGGGAAATGCAGCCCATTAAATCAGGAGGTTATCGATGAGACGAACTCCCCCAAGCCGCGCGGCCACCAGCGCTACCATGGGCTTCTGCGGATCATAGTCATCGAGGATTTTCAAACTATGAGCTTCGGCAATCTCTACATAGTCTGGCTCGAAGCCCTTGTCCCTTAACAGGTCCTCGCATTCCTTTTTGACCACCGGAAATCGCCCTTCGTCTTTTTTTGCCTGAATGGATACCAGGCACTGATACAGACTGGAAGCCAGGACTCGTTGAGGCTCCGTAAGTCGGCGGTTTCGGGAGCTCATAGCCAACCCGTCGGGTTCCCGAACCGTGGGCATCATCAGCAGCCGGGTCTTTAGGGAAAGCGACCGGATGAGGGCCTCGACAATCAGACATTGCTGAAAGTCCTTCTGGCCCATGTATAGACGATCGGGCTGGATCAATAGGAGAAATCGGCGCATGACCTGGCTCACCCCTTCAAAATGACCGGGCCGAACCCTCCCTTCCAAAATCCGGGATAGGGGACCTGGGTCGAATCGGGATTCTTCCTCGACCCCTTTCGGGTAGACCTCATGGACGTCGGGAACGAAAACCAGGTCAACCCCGGCTTCTTCTAACATCGCCAGATCCGTATCTAGGGTTTTTGGATACTGCTCGAAATCCTTAGGATCGTTGAACTGCGTGGGGTTAACAAAAATGGAAACCACGGTAATCGGATTCTCCGCAACCGATTTACGAACCAGGGCCAAATGGCCGTCATGAAGGGCTCCCATGGTGGGTACAAAGCCTAACAAATCCTCAGGATTTCTGTCCGAGGTCAAGTAGTCTTTTAAAGCTTCGGTCTTCTTAAAAATGATCATTTAACAGGTGATTATACGCGAATCTGCAAAGTAAGCGGATTGGGATGTAATATTTTCGTAATTTTGCACTCTATTTCGATACTGTCATATAGTATTTTTGTTTTCATCTAATTTATTCGAATGGCTGTTGAAAAGAAAAGGGTATTGCTGATTACCAGTGAACTGACCCCCTACGTTGAAACCACCGAGTTTGCCCAAATCCTGAACAAGCTGGCTGTTATGTCCTTTGAAGCCGGCATGGAAGTACGTGTGATCATGCCCCGATTTGGGTCCATCAATGAAAGAAGACATCGCTTGCACGAGGTTGTGCGGCTTTCGGGAATAAATGTAATCATTGATAAAGATGATTTTCCGTTGATCATTAAAGTTGCCTCCTTGCCCAGCGCCCGTTTGCAGGTCTATTTTATGGACAACGATGATTATTTTAAACGCAAAAAACTATACCATGACGACCAAGGCAAGTTCTTCAATGATAACGCCGAGCGCATGATATTCTTTTGCCGAAGCGCCCTTGAAACGGTAAAAAAATTTGGCTGGCCTCCTCATATGATTCATTGTCATGGATGGCTTACCAGTCTGATTCCAGCTTATCTGAAAACGGCCTTCAAAAAAGAGCCGGTATTTTCCTACGGCAAAGTGGTCACGACGGCGCAGTCTCCCCTCTTTGACGACAAGCTGGGCGAAACGTTCCTAAAAAAAGCCTTGGTGGGCGATATGAAAGAGAAAGACCTAGATCGATACGCCGGCGGAGACTATGAATCTTTGACCATGGGTGCTGCCCGGGCGGCCGACGTAGTCATTATGGGAGATGAGAAGATCGGCGCTACGGTCGAAGAGGAAATCAAACCCAGTCGATATAAGAAGTTCGTACCGTATTCCTCGAGTTGGGCCGAAGATCCCGCTCCTTTGTTCGAACTTTACCAAAGCTTAACAGAATCTTAGAACCCCATTGCCCAAATTCGCAGTCTAAACGACCTTTCCTTGAAAAAATCCCCCCCTCGCATCTGGCAAAATCTGGTATCGGTCTTAGTGGTTGGTGTTTCCATGCTGTCGGCGGGCTGCCGGGAAGAAACGATTGTAAAATCCAACCTGGCGCCCTCGTCCATTCATCTTGTCGAAATGGATGGTGATGATTTTACGCTTCGAACCCGCACGCGCTGGGTGGATTCAACCCTGACCAGCAAAGCGGCTTTTGGGGAAAATACCGGTCCCGTGGTCCATACGGCCGGTGCGGTGAATGATCCTTTTTTTGGAAACACCGTGGCACGGCTTTACTTTCAGGTTCTCCCGGAAAAGCCAGAGTTCCAGTTTTCCGCCTCCTCCTTTGTTATAGACTCGGCCGTGGTTTTGCTCCCCTATGCCGGGTTTAGTTGGGGAGACACCACCGCCTCCGCGCCAAAACAGACCTATCAGGTTTATCGGGTGATCGAAGACATGGAAGTTGGTGACCTTTATTATGCCTCCACCGATAAAGCCATTCAGGCAGAACCCGTGGGGGTTGCGACCACCGTAGACTTATATCGGTTGAGAAAGGACTCCGTGAACATCCTTGGGGAGAACAAAGCGCCCCACCTTCGCATACCTTTGCGCCCTGCTTTCGTGGAGGAATTAAAGAATACCGCGGCCTCATCGGGAGAGAACGCCTATTTTCTGTCCCAGATTAAAGGCCTAGCGGTCGGTGTCACCGACAGCAATCAAGGAAAAACCCTGCCTTATTTCCTTTTGAATGGAGGACAAGACTATGCTCGAGCTGCCATTCAGTTTTTCTATAGAGAAAACGGCGGAACCGAAACCCGCATCGCCTATTTTCATTTTGCGCCCGCAGACTGCGCCCACTTCAATCAGGTTCGACGCCATTATAACGGCCATCCGGCAGCCAGTTATCTGGCCTCAACGGCCAGCTCCGATTCGGTGGTCCTCATCCAGAATCCACCCGGCGCTGCCCTGGATCTCGAGATTGCCGGATTTTCTGCCTGTGAGCCAGGGGTGGTCCATCAGGCCCAATTAACCATTACTCAGCTGATCCTACCCACAGACCCGGATCACCAGACCTTTTCTCCACCTGCTCGTATTTTTCCTACGGGTATAGATGCAGACGGAAAAACCTACCCCATTCTGGACGTTTTTCCACAAGGTACCGAGGAAGGGTCAAACTATGTGAATGGAATAGCAGAAATGATTAATTTTGGTGGCATTCAACTGTTTACCTATAAAATAAATCTACCTCGGGAAGTCCAGCGAATGATTGCTGAAAAGGAAGATGTTCTTCGCTTGCGCATCGGCGGCACCCCCTCTTATTATGGAGCCTTCCGCATGACGGCGGGCGGGGCGGGTCATTCAAACTCGAATTCAAAAATTCAGTTTCAACTAAGCTATTCTAAACTCCACTAAATTAATTTTAACATCATGTGCGGAATCGTCGGTTATATAGGCACAAAACAAGCTTTCCCAATTTTGCTTAAAGGACTCAAGCGCCTTGAGTATCGGGGTTATGACAGTGCCGGCGTAGCCCTTCTTAACGGGAATCTGACGGTCTACAAGAAAGCCGGTAAAGTATCGGAACTTGAGAAGATCACCCAGGGAAAAGTGATGGAGGCCACCATTGGCATTGGACATACCCGCTGGGCCACCCACGGGGAGCCAAACGATGACAATGCCCACCCTCATCTATCTCAATCTGGTAATTTGGCAATCATTCATAATGGTATTATCGAGAACTATGAATCCATTAAGGAAGAATTGCAGAAGCGGGGCTATGAATTTGGATCGGATACAGATACCGAAGTATTGATCAACCTGATCGAGGAAGTAAAAAAACAGGATAATTCCAGCCTGGAAGATGCCGTCCGTACGGCGCTCAATGAAGTCGTCGGCGCTTACGCCATCGTGGTCATGGATCGCAATAATCCCGACTATTTAATCGCCGCGCGAAAAGGCAGCCCTTTGGTCATTGGAATCGGTGAAAACGAATTCTATGTAGCCTCCGATGCCTCTCCCATCGTCGAATTCACCAAAAACGTGGTTTATCTCGATGATCAGGAATATGCCTGCATTCAAAGGGACGGAAAGTTCAAAATCAAGACCCTGGGGAATGTAGAAAAATCACCGGCGATCCAGAAACTTGAAATGAGCCTGGAGGCCATCGAAAAAGGCGGCTTCGATCATTTTATGCTCAAAGAAATCTATGAGCAACCCAAGGCGATTGCCGATGCCATGAGAGGAAGAATGAGCGCACAGCAAGGTTGGATTAAACTCGGTGGTATCGAGGAGTATTTAACGCGAATCGGTAATGCCGACCGAATCCTCATCACCGCTTGCGGAACCTCCTGGCATTCGGGACTTATTGGCGAATATCTGATTGAAGATCTCGCCCGCATTCCCGTAGAAGTAGAGTACGCCTCGGAATTCCGCTATCGCAATCCCGTGATTAACGACCAAGACGTGGTATTTGCCATTTCTCAATCAGGAGAAACGGCCGACACCCTAGCCGCAGTGGGCCTGGCTAAAGAAAGGCAGGCACTCATATACGGCATTTGCAATGTCATCGGATCTAGCTTAGCAAGAGTTTCTCACGCGGGTTCCTATACCCATGCGGGACCAGAAATTGGGGTAGCCTCTACCAAGGCCTTCTCCACCCAAGTTACCATTCTTACGCTGGTGGCCTTACAGCTTGCCGCCTTCAAGGGAACCATTCCGGAATCCCGCCTGCGCCAGATTCTCATTGAATTGGAAAACATCCCTGAGAAGATCAAGGAGACCCTCACGCTAAATGATCAGATCCAGGATATTGCAAGGATTTATAAGGACGCCCGCAACTTTTTATATTTGGGAAGAGGATACAACTTCCCCGTGGCCTTAGAAGGGGCGCTTAAGCTCAAGGAAATCTCTTATATCCATGCGGAAGGGTATCCGGCAGCCGAAATGAAACATGGCCCTATTGCGCTCATTGATGAGGAAATGCCGGTCGTTTTCCTAGCCACGAATGAAAGTGCCTACGAAAAAATCGTATCCAATATTCAAGAAGTAAAAGCGAGGAAAGGAAAAATTATCGCCGTGGTGAACAAAGGGGATCGCCAGATTCGGGAGCTCGCAGATCATGCGATTGAAGTGCCGGCCACCGAAGAAGTCCTATCTCCTTTGCTGACCATCGTACCCTTACAACTCTTAGCTTATCATATAGCCATCATGAGGGGTTGCGATGTGGACCAGCCCCGCAACTTGGCCAAATCCGTAACCGTGGAATAAGGCCGCCTTTAAAACCAATCATTTTTGAACGAAAAACCTGCTCCAATTTTATGCCCTATCTGTTTACCTCGGAGTCTGTATCTGAAGGACACCCTGATAAAATCGCCGACCAAATTTCTGATGCATTAGTCGACCACTTCCTTGCTTGGGACCCGGAGGCGAAAGTTGCCTGCGAAACCTTGGTCACCACGGGCCAGGTAGTCCTGGCAGGAGAAGTAAAATCAAGCACCTATATCGATGTGCAAACCATTGCCCGGGAAGTCATTGCGCGCATTGGTTATACCGACAGCGCCTATATGTTCGAAGCCAACTCCTGTGGAGTCCTCTCGGCCATCCACGAGCAATCCCCGGATATTAACCAGGGCGTCGACCGGAAGAAAAAGGAAGACCAAGGCGCGGGGGATCAAGGTATGATGTTCGGCTATGCCACGAATGAAACGGAGAACTTTATGCCTTTGGCCCTGGATATGGCCCATACCCTTGTAAGAGAACTTGCCGCCATCCGCAAAGAAGGGAAAAAGATGAAATATCTCCGTCCCGATGCGAAAAGCCAGGTCACTTTGGAATATAGCGATGACAATAAACCCCTGAGAATCGATACCATCGTTCTCTCAACCCAGCATGACGACTTCGGCGAAGACCAGGAAATGGCTGAACGAATCAGCAAGGATATAAAATCAATACTGATTCCACGGGTCATTAAAACCTACCCCAAGTACAAGCACTTCTTTGACGATCGAATCAAATATTTCATCAATCCCACGGG
This sequence comes from uncultured Chitinophagaceae bacterium, assembly GCA_964646775.1. Taxonomy (GTDB): domain Bacteria; phylum Bacteroidota; class Bacteroidia; order Chitinophagales; family Chitinophagaceae; genus CAYPQN01. The sequence continues at coordinate 7,257 of CAZYEZ010000011.1, forward strand.
TAAATTTGTTATCGGGGGACCACATGGGGACAGTGGGTTGACGGGAAGAAAAATCATCGTCGATACCTATGGGGGAAAAGGAGCCCATGGCGGGGGCGCCTTCTCGGGCAAGGACCCCAGCAAGGTAGACCGCTCAGCAGCCTATGCCACCCGCCATATCGCCAAAAATCTTGTGGCCGCCGGGCTCTGTGATGAAATCTTGGTTCAGGCATCTTATGCCATTGGTGTGGCCGAACCCGTGGGAATAAATGTGCAGACTTTTGGCACTGCGAAGGTAGCCATGAGCGATGGCGAAATCGCCAAGAAGGTCTTGGAACTTTTTGATATGCGGCCTTATTCCATTGAAAAGAGACTCAAACTCCGCAGTCCCATGTATGCAGAAACCGCAGCCTACGGACATATGGGGAGACAACCTGAAACCGTAAACAAAGTTTTCCGCTCCGCCAACGGGCAAACAAGAAAAATGAAAGTCGAACTATTTACCTGGGAAAAGCTGGACTATGTAGCCAAGGTAAAAAAGGCCTTCGGCCTTCGCTAGAATGGGCGTAAAGGACCCCAGCAAGTCCCGAAGCCTAATCAACCTATAAAACTCCCCTTAAAGCGCATGCCAGGCCGTTTCCACCCCGGAAATCGTCTGGCATGCTTCATTGATTGATGAACAGCTACGCTAAACAACAAGGGCATAACAAGCCCGACCAAAAGATCGATGGATACGGTTTGAAGGGAGCAGGATGCTCGCTTTCCTGCCTGGAAGGGGGAAGTATTCGATTTCAATAACGATCGAACCCTAAATTATTCTCGGATAAGCGTCCGTTCACCTTATGGGCCTACTGCTTTATCCTCTCTAAAGCCAGAGCGACTGGAATTTCCATTAGTTTGGGAATCTTACCGATTTCAATGGGCCTGGTAGGTGATTTCATTGCTTCAGGCCAGGAACCTGATCCAGGAACCTAAGCTTGGACTCTCAGATTCCATCTCGCGGTGGCCACCCCTGCCCTCAACGATCCCTTCCCAATGTCAAGGTGGTACCGGTCAACATAGCGTAAAAATCCAGGCCGGGCGTATAAAAGTAAGGGCCAGTTCTTCGAACTGGCCCAAACCATCATCAAAAATCAAAAACCATTTCAAACTTAAGGAAATGATCCCATTTCTCTTTGTTAATGTTTCGTAAACTTCATCATTTTACTAGACATATCATCTTGATAATGAATCATGTACATCCCCGAGGGAAGTGCTCCAAGCTGAAGACTGTTCTCGAGACCATCTACGGTATGCTCCATCATCACCCGCCCGCTTAGATCCATGACCTGCAGGCTAGCCTTGCCAATGGGGGCATTTGCCAAGCGTACGGTCAACTGATCGTAAGCCGGGTTGGGATATGCCATCATTTCCCGCGTTCCATCCCCAAAATCTTCAACGGACATCGCCTCTGTATGGAAAGATTTCGTTCCCCAGCGGGAAAGTGGGATGGGATTACATAAGGCTCGAAGGTGGAAATAATAGGCCCAGTTATTCGTCAGCCCCTGGAGGAGTACGTTGGTGTAAGTCGTCAAAGTTCCCTGAGTAGGCGGAGTCGGGGAAACGCTTACCGCATACTCATACTGGTATACCCCTGGAACTGGATCCCAGCTCGCAATGGCGGTGGTGGCTCCCACATTATTAATCTCAAATTCAGGCGTCTCACAGGCTGGAAGCGTGCAAATCTCCAATCCCACCCATCTTCTAGATGTATCCGAGATCGAGGTCCTTTTACATACCTTACTGATCCAAATCCATTTACAACTCTCCGGCTCTAATCCCGAAATTTGCAATCCCTGGGAGCTCGTCAGGGGCTGGAAGTTGTTCCCGCCAGGAACATAGGGTCCGTTCCCCCCCCAAGTCTGAGGAGAATGGGAGCTGTCGGTTACAATATATTCATAGAGGGAATCCTGCTGAGACCAGTAGTCCCAGGTAACCTGAATGGAAGTATCGGTCGCTGATCCCGGTACGATCCGGAAATTCCGGACCGAATCACAGTCATACTTGATCGAAAATCCGAAATCCGCCAGTTGGTTGTCTACAGAACCGGAACTCGAACCCGTGGCCCCGTAAGTTCTTTTATTCTCTGCTGGAGCAATTTGATCCGCTCTTAGGGAGAAGCCATTCGTAACCCCTTCATGAGAGACCTCTACAACGAGCGATAAATCTACGTCATAGTCAAATGGTGTTTGCAACTCGAAACCCACCCATCCATTGGAAGGCACGACGGGAATGGTATAGAGTGGCTCGAAAAGCACTTCCGTCAAACTGGTAGAAAAGGTTGGTGAGGTCGTCGTTGCCGTCGTTTGCCCCAATTTAATCCGAAGGTTCACGAGGCTAACATTGGTGTTACCGCCCCCAGGAGGACAATAAAACCAAACGTGCGTGATCACGCCGTTCGGTGCGCCAGCAAAATACTGCCCGCCTCGCTTCAGATACAACATCTGAACTTTATTGTTGGTGTTGCTGTTAAAGGGAAAATCTGTGTCTGTAACGCCAATGGCCAGACCAAACTTTTGATAATCAGGTTGGGCTGTGGCTCCCAAGCCCATCAGCATGATACCTAATAAAAAAAACAAGCTTCTCTTCATGATATTACACAATTAGGTTGGTATTTCAACGCGCATTCGTAAGTATGTTCCGCCCTTATATAGACAGTTCTTTGTCCAGATAGGTTAGGCACACAAGTTTAATTTTTTTTTGTGAGATTTTATAATCTTTAAACGCCCAAGGAAAAGATTTTTTCCCAAGTTTGATTTCCACGACCCTCTTGGAATATACTAATAATTATTGGTTGCTTAATGACTAGTCGGTGACCATGAGCCTAACGCCCTAATATTTCCCTAATAATTCGCAATATGAGCGCTCTTTTTTTTAACTGGGCGATCTATGGTCTTTCAGCTAGGCTGATCTGGCTCTAGCTGATCTGGCTCTAGCTCCTCTGCTGTGATCGTTGCTGAGCTCAACAAATCTGCATTCCTGCGCCCAGGGACTCGTAAGTGTTTCTAGGTTTACAGGAAGGGCGATTCATCGCAAACAAAATTGACGGTTGAGACCCATGAGACTTGCCGGGCAGAGGTAAAAAATGGGCCACCGAAAAGGCAGCCCATTTTGAATGTTACTTTGAAGTTACAATGTGAACCCGTGTCATCGGGCGATGCTATTTCTTCGTTAGCCTTTGTACAAGCTGACGGGCTGCATCTTTATACTTCACCAGATAAACGCCCGGGGCGATTCCCGATAGGTCTACTGTAATTTGATCCTTTGCCATTTTCGATTCCAAGACGATTTTTCCACTCAAATCGACGATCTGAATCTGGGCTTCTCCATCTCGGCGACCAAGCGCTTCCAGGTTTAGTTGATCATTGGCCGGATTCGGGAACATGGCCAGCTGGAAGGATCCGTCATGGATATCCTGCACACCAAGAGGGACCGTCCGAAATTCCTTCTTAGCCCAGGGCGAATAAGATTCCACCCCCACACTCCGGCAGTAAGACCGCGTATGGAAATAGTAGACTTGGCCTTCCTGTAAAGCGGATGCATGCAAACTCGTATGTTCATACTTGGTACCCAAGGCGGGCTCGTTTGGAGACTTGCTCAGAAGGTACTCATACCAGAGCGCTGAAGGGACCGGATCCCAGTGAAGCACTCCTTGATGCAACCATAAATCACTTACCATGACTTGAGGCGGACGGCAAGGAATCGGTGTCAGGAAGGAATCCAGCATCCATTTGGAAGTCTGGGTTCCAAAACAATTAGATCGAATATGGACATAATACCAGGTATTTTCTTGTAATCCTGAAAGCGAGTGGCTTGTTGAGGTAGAGTTGGAAATACCCGTTGAAGTTCCTGGATCGTCCCTATTCTGGTCCACCACGAAATCGTAACTGCTGGCTGAAGGCCAGGGATCCCATTCTATGTCCGTCGAAGTGGGCTTCAAATCAGAAGTGCGGAAGTTAATGGGCGGCTCACAGGGAGGGAGGGTACGGAAGGAGTCGGTTAACCAAGGAGACTTGTTATATTCCGTACACTTATTGCGTAAGTGAACATAATACAAAGTACTGGGTGTAAGCCCCGTTGCCGCAAAAGAGGTAGTTGTGGTGGTGGTAACTGGGGTATTCCAAAGCGGGTCCGCTGGTAATTGATCCACCACATATTCATAACCAATAGAACCTGATACGGGCCCCCAACTTATATCCGCCGCATTGGCCACGATATTGTTAATACTTATCCCCGCGGGCGCCGGACAAGGAGGCCCGGCCGGCAAAAAGGTAATAGAGCCCAAAAAATAACGCCCTGTAATTGACATTCCGTTGGTAAACGTGGATCCACCCCACATGGTGTTGGTGATGTCCAGCGTCACCCCACCCGAAGTGTAGACGGTTTGCGTGGCACTACTTCCTAAATGAATTGACCCCATACAGTTTACTACAAAGCGATAAGTTGCCCCTCCTGGAATGACCAAGCTAAGACCTGGAAATAAATTATTATTAACCGTCGTCGTCGTCGTGGGACTCGAAATCGATTGGAGCATGGTCCAGTCGGTATTGGAGGCGACAATCTGACCGGTAGCCCCCGTTAATGAGGTACTGCTATACCATAATTCCATGGTGTTACTCGTATTAACGGTTGCGCCAACGGCGGTTATTACAATAGGGCCTCCATTATTGTTGGTCACATTAAATGAAATGCCGACCGGAGGCGGACTGGCGCTACCGCCACCATAGGACGGCACAGAGGTTGTGATGGTCGTAGGCGTCTGCGCGAACAACGGATTCACAGATGAAGCTCCTAGGAATGCCAGCGAGGCAATAGTTAGTAAGAATCGTTTCATCGCAATATCGTTTTTGGTGTTAGGGAGAATTGGACTGTTAATTTTTAACAAAAACTATTGGTTTTATCCACTAAAAGTAAGAAAGCCTCAAATACTTTCAAAACAAATTCAGGTTTTTTATCGTAAGCTGCCGAAAGCGAGACGATCGGGCGCACAAAATCAGGATCCGACGAGTTTTTCATCGAATCCCGATAAATCTATTTTGCCACCTAATTTGCTGCTTGGATCAGCAAAGGACTACTGGATCTGTATTCCTTTTTGGATCGTCCCTTCGGCACCGCGATACTGAATCCAGTATATTCCCGGAGCCCAGCCAGTCAAGTCAAGCTGAATCCGATTTTGGGTCGGCTCATGCTTAAGGAGAACCCTACCCAAGGGGTCTACCACCTGTATCAGATCGCCTGGGCGTGGCTGGCCTGAAAATTCGACGGTCACGCGATCTACGGCGGGGTTGGGATAAACTTCGAAATATTCTTTTGCATTTCCTCGTTCATCCAGACCTAAGGCCACGGTCTTAATTGGGAAAGTCTTCCATTCTGAATTCGACTTCACCCCCACGCTGGTACAAAAACTGCGAATATGGAAATAGTAGGTTTGCCCAGGGTTCAAGGCCGAAGCATGCAGGGACGTATACGCATACTTCGTGCCTAAGGCGGGGGGCGTCGCCTTCTGATTTAACACGTATTCATACCAATCGGCTGTAGGAACGGGATCCCAGTAAGCGACAAACTGATGCGTCCAAGTTTGATCGAAAGCTACGGCAGGAGGCCGGCATGGTATCGGGGTTAGGAATGAATCGAGCGACCAGTCCGAGACTACGCCGCCTGCACAACGGCTTCGCAGGTGCACATAATACCAGGTGTTCTCCTGCAATCCCGTTAACGGCACCATGGGGGTCACCGTATTCCCAACGCCGGTTCCCCCTGGCGGGTCATCTCGGGTTTGGTCCACGACATAATCATAGCTTAAGGCCGAGGGCCATGGATCCCATTCAATATCGGTGGAGGTGGGCTCCAGGTTAACGGTCTTGAATCCAATGGGTGGCTCACAAGGTGGAAGGGTTGTAAAACTTATGTCTACCCAGGGAGAGAAATTATACTCGGAACACTGGTTGCGCAGATGTGCATAATAGGTGGTAGAAGGCGTTAGTCCAGATTCCGTTACAGAAGTTGCCGTCGTAGAGGTTACCGTCCAGGGGAAGACCGGGGTCGGGTTCTGATCCACCAGGTATTCATAAGATAAACTGCCCGATACCGGGGACCAACTCAAGTCGGTGGAAGTCGACAAAGTATTGGAGGCGGCAAAGCCCGTTGGAGCAGGGCAAGGCGGCCCAGTCATGATATCCAGCCCCATGTCTCCCATATTGGCACCAAGGGTCCCGGAGCTGCTTCCTGTGCCCCCATAGATCCGACGGTTTGAACCCACGGTACAGTTCGCTGTTACAGATCCCGATATACCCGTATGAGAGATCTCAACGACAAGATTCGATCCAAAGGTATAAGGGAAAGGCGTGTTCAAAGTAAACGAGAACCATTGATAGGAACTGGTCGTCGACACGGAAACCGAGGCCGCCGTGTAAACGGTGGTGAGTCCCGTCAACCATGCACCGGAAGTAAATGAATTGGCCGCCGTCATTCCCATTTTAATGGTCAGGTTGGTATAAGTCGCCGAATAGGAGGAACCGCTCCATGATCTAAAATAAACACGCGTGATATTCCCCGTAACGGGCTGGATCGTAAAGTCACTGGGGGTATACAACCATTGCACCATATTCGAAGTGGCAGAGCCAAATGGAAATACATTATTTGACGTCCCTTGGGGAGTTGCGTAGGTGGGAGGCTGGGCCTGTATCGGGGCCGCAACCCATAAAACCAGGCCGATGACAATTGCGAAAAATGGTTTCATAAACTGCTAGTTTTTCAAGATTTACAAGTTTTCTAGATTTTGGACAAAAGACATTTTTTATTCTCTCCTTTCTTTACTGGTTAACAACTGTTTATAACTGCTTGTATCGATGCACTTTCTTTCTATCAAACCCATCTCAAACTCATCTCAAACTCAAACCAATCATGGACGCTTCTCGTCCACCGATAGCCATCAACGATTGTCTTTTTCAACCCAATATCCACCAATACCCAGATGAATAGCAATGGCCTGGTTCCATGACCCTACTAACGAGGATTAAAGAACGGCCTAATATAAAAGACTGAGTTTAAAAACGGCGGGTTGGGTTTTTCTAACCCTCCCATACGAAATTCCCCGGAATTATACCCATCATTGGTTGAGCTAAGCTAAAATTAACGTTATTTTTTGAATTTCAAAATCCTTAATTCTCAATTACTCCTAAACGCATTGCCTGATCCGCCAACCATCAGGCAGAACTTTACCTTTATCTTGGTAAAAAGGTCATTTTTTCATTTAAAGATTTTATTATGAAACC
>CAZYEZ010000011.1:14558-29402 GCA_964646775.1 uncultured Chitinophagaceae bacterium
TTTGCCTTCTCAGCCAGGGCGCAAAATCAATTTCTTACAACCGTTAATAATTTCGGGCCCTGTTCGGTAAATGTTCAGATTCATTGGATCGATGCCGCAGCATGTACTTTATATGCGAGCTCGCAGGTCATGCAACTAGGTCCTGCCCCAGATCCAGTTGATTATTCATGTTGCGGGCAGCGCTCTAACCAGCTTAGAACCCTATATCACGGTTTCTAATCCTGGTTGCCCTACAACCGATAATACAGAAGTAGGCATGCAGTCTTGTCCTGCCTATAATTATCCCAGCGCGGGATTCTTCAACTTTAGTTGCCCCAATGTTTGTTTCCCGCCTCAAAATCAGCTGCAAGTCCAGATTTCTCCCGCAGGTATCTGGGAATGGGAGGTGGCGATCAATTAGAACGCATTGCGATGCGCTGGACGGTGAGTCCATGGAAGAAGGCTAAGGGGAAAATGGGGAATAAAAGGATCCGCGCCCTAACCCAAAACTTGAGGAGAGCACATCCAAGCCCGCGTGATGGCCATAGAAGATCATCGACAGGGATAGGAAAACCATTCCGAGATTCCCTATGACGCGCCTAAAAAATGCACAATGGCAGGGCGCTGCCCTGCCATTGGATTCCTTTATGTTTTTATGTTCTTCTTTATTTTCTTCTCCTTATTTAGTCCGGAGATCAGAAAGCTTAAGCCAAGGTAATCGATTCGTCTAAATAAACATCTTGAATCGTATGGAGCAGTTCAACTCCTTCGGCCATAGGCTTTTGGAATGCCTTCCTTCCGCTGATCAGCCCCATGCCGCCTGCTCGCTTGTTTACGACCGCCGTAATGACCGCTTCTGCAAGGTCCGTCGCACCTTTCGATTCGCCACCTGAATTAATCAGTCCCACTCTTCCCATATAGCAGTTGGCCACTTGGTAGCGACAGAGATCAATGGGGTGATCGGTCGTAAGTTCCTCATATACTTTCTTATGCGTCTTGCCAAAAGCCAGCGCCGTATAGCCTCCATTGTTGGTTGGCAGCTTTTGCTTGATTATGTCGGCTTGTAAAGTGACGCCGAGGTGATTCGCTTGGGCGGTGAGATCTGCCGCCGCATGATAGTCTACCCCATCCTTTTTAAAATCCGAGTTTCTCAAGTAGCACCAGAGCACGGTTGCCATACCCAATTCATGGGCGTATTCGAAACATTTGGCAATCTCCACAATCTGGCGATGACTTTCCTTGGATCCGAAGTAGATGGTCGCCCCTACCGCCACGGCACCCATATTCCATGCGTCCTTAATGGTGCCGAAAAGAATTTGGTCGTAGCCATTGGGGTAAGAGATAAACTCATTGTGGTTGATCTTCACGATGAAGGGAATCTTATGGGCATATTTGCGAGCCACGGAGGCCAGCCCGCCAAAGGTTGAGGCGACCGCATTGCACCCCCCTTCCATGGCCAAACGAACGATATTTTCTGGATCAAAGTAAATGGGATTCGGCGCAAAAGAGGCCCCGCCGCTATGCTCTATCCCCTGGTCTACCGGAAGTATAGAAACATAGCCGGTATTGGCCAGGCGGCCATGACTCAATATTGCTTTTAAGCTTCTCAGGGTCGGAATGTTCCGATTGCTGCCCGCCCAAACATTATCCAAACTGTCGGGAGACGGAGCATGGAGGGCTGTTGCCGCAATGGTCTCACTTTTATGCTCTAAATAATACGATGCCTGATCTGCAAGTAAATCAACAATTTTCTTTGATGCCATAGGGATAAGAGATTAAATTCGGGGCGAATATACAGATTTTCTTCCTAGTCTCCTAGCCGCGGAGGCGGCGATGCATCCCCCCTATTCCGTGTAATTCTCCAGACATGAAACCCTGGTATTTCGCCGCCGGTCACCTCCTGAAAGTCCAGGCCCCTTTCCCCAACAATTTCGAATGGAATCGGTGGGCCCATGTGATAGAAATAGAAGATCTGCTCCGATTCCATGGCTGTCATGAGACGATCCCAGGAAGGCGTAGGTGGCTGAATGAGGTACATGGGATTGCCAGAAAAATAGGCAACCCGCGCCAAGGAAGGCACATTTTCTCTGGGCTCCATATGGGTAAACTTTCCCTGGATTCCCTTCCGCTTTAGCAGTTGGGCGATCTCATAATCTGACTTCCCTACTTCAAAAAGCCGATGCATATCCCAAAGCGGATGAACGAGAAAGCTGAGCAGAAACATGGCGGTTAGCCCTTCTTTCCACCATCTATTGGGCAGCCACCTTCCTAGGCTATCGATGGCTCTGAGGCCTAGAATCAGGATGCCAGGCACCATATACCACAGGTAGCGAGATTCGAAGTTAATCAAGAAATAAGCCAAAGGAAAGAGTAAAAGGCTCAAACCGAGTTTGCGTAAGGCGATGGGGAATCCGTGGCGCCGGCCCCAGGTCCCTGCGAGGGCCCAAGTCCATAGCCATAGGGGCAGAAATAAAAAGGATAGGGCACTGGTCGACTGAACAAAAAGGATGCTGTTCCAACCGATCCGGATTAGCTGCAAAATCAGGTATTTACCGCCCTGCCAAAAAGCAGGCCGATCCCCATTGACCAAAAATGGGTCCTCCCAGTAATAAGGGGAATCCGCATAGGGCGGGGGAAGAAATACGGCCTCCGCATCTTTCCACAAGGGCGATCCCAATAGAAACCAAGCTCGATTCAGGGAACCCGCCGTACCTAAAGTCCAAAATCCGTACTTGACCCATAGCGCATAGACCCATGGCAAGGAAGCTAAAACGAGACAAGTTAGCGTCATGGCGAATGGCCTCCACCGAAATGGACCGCGTCCCCATGGTCCATCCATCAAATGGAAACATAGGAGTTGAAAAACAAAAAAGGGGAATGCATAAGCTTTGGCCAAATAAGCCAGGGCCCCGACCAAACCCAGCAGCCCGGCCCAAATTAAACTTCGCTGATAAGCCGTAGACACGAGCATCCTCAAGGCGACCAGCAAAAACGTAAAAGCCCAGAGGTCATCGAAACTTTGCTTGTAAATGGCATAAACCAGAAATAATGCCAAACAAAGGCCCATTCCTAAACGCCGATAATAAGAGACCCCAAAGTAACGTGCCAGATGCAGGCTTATGGCTAAAAACCCACTGGCACCTATAAAATTAAAGACCAGGGCAGAAAAAAAAGGCGAGGCACCCCATCTTATTCCCATTGCCGTACCCCAGCAGGCCCATGGACTCCAGTATCCATTTACGGCCCGCTGCCAATCACCCCGGGCGTAGGCTTCCGATATACTTAGGTATGCCGTCGCATCGGGATCGATATAGTATTGGTAGAAGGGGTAAAGACCAAAAGCAACCAGGCCCATCATCAACCAAGCCAGGAGCCAGGGCATTCCCGTCCATCTCTGTTCTCCGCCCTTCGCCGTCATGAAACTCCTCTTTGCTTCCTTTTAGCCGAAGGAAAGACCCACTTTTGGTACCCAAGAAGAGCGCACCCCATTACAATCAGCGAGACCGGCATAAAATAGCGCGTATTGGCAATGGGACCGGTTGTGAGGACAAAATACCCAACCAGGAAAAACACGAAAACCCGTATTCTTCGGTCAATCTTACTGGAAATAAAAAACAATACCAATCCGATCGCCTTAATGAGATTGAACAAGAGTACAATGACGATGATCGGAAAACTGGGGTTGCGTTCTATATAGTCCAGCAATCCACTTCCACCCCGACTCTTCCAAGTCTCATAGAAGCCTCCCGACTCCCGGGTATAGAGCTGGCCCAGGGTGAGATGGCCCACAAAAAGATCGAACTCAGCTTTCCCTGGCTCAATAATCATCCGCAATCCATGACGAATATGGTAAAGCATATAAGGAACAAATTCCTGCTTCAGCACTTGCATGCCCCGCTGGTTCGCATAATCATAGCGCTCGGCAAAGGTTTCCATCTGGGCCATCTTGGCCCTTTCGGTTTGGAGAAATGCCTTCGCCTCATCGATCCCGCGGGTGTCGGCAAAGTAGAAGTAGTAATAATAGATGGCATTAAACGACTGGTTCGAAGAAAAATGGATTTTCCCCGTCCTATGGCCGTTCCAGCTCATGTAGGCAAAGAGGACCAGCAAAGGGAGCAAGCCAATAAAAAATGACCGAACCAGGCCATCGAAAAACCGAGCTGCGGTGAACAGCAAGAGCAGGCAGTGAAAAAAGCAGAAGGGATACACCACGGGCTTAATCATCATGGCCGCAATCAGGGCCAGACTCATGCCCCATCCAAATCTCCATTTGCGGGTGCTGATCAGCTGCGTGAACTGTTGAAAATACAGAAGGATCGCAGACTGTAGCAGAAGATCTGGAGCGATGGTATTTGCATGAATCATCTGGGCTGGGTAAAGCGCCACCCATGCAATCAGCAAAAAGTCCAGCCTTCTTGAATACCCTAGCCTTCGAATGGTATCTCTTAGCAGATAAATGTTAAACAGGCAGATGAGATTTTGCACGATGATCACCAGCCAGTTGCTCTTGATGATCAAATAAAGCGAGGCTAAAAACAATGGATAACCCGGAGGTCGCTGGGTCATGTATTCGGGCTCTATGGGAAGTATGGGATTGCCGCTATAAAACCATCCTCTTTCGATCAAATTGACCGCCATGGCCACATACTCATGGGAGTCCCCCATGCAGATCTTCCGAAAAAGCAAGGCCATCCCCAAAAAAAAGGATTGCAGGAGAACCAGAAACAAAATAAACCGGAAGTCGGAGCGATTCAGATATCGATACATAAACTGGTTGGCTGGCCACAAATATAGAAACTATATATGATCTCCGCCCTCTTCGCCGACCACCAGGGAATAGAGGGGAACTATGCCAGAAAGTACAGGACGATTACACCGCCGGCAAAGCCGGCCATCAACAACCCTATTCCCCATTTTTGCTGCTTCTTTCGCTTTTCCATATCCAGGGACGAGGGCGCCCCATCGGGTGCCGACCCACCCATGACCATGGACTTATATAGCAGGTACAAGCCGATGGCACTTAAGCAAAGCGTCAATAGGCTAATGAGGGGCAATAGGGTTTCCATAAGCGTCTTGAATGAGTTGGTTCATATAAGGGACGGCCCACTGCATCCGCGATCCATACCAGCTAAACATTTCGCCGTCTACTTGTCTAAATTCCTGACTGGGGTAGGCCTTTTTCAAATCTTCAACATGCCGGGATGAAAAGGGATAAGGCTCCGAGGAGAGTAGAATCAAATCAGGTTTCCGCCCCAGGACCTCCTCTAAGGTACATTGGGGATAACGGGGCATATCATCAAGAACATTGACCCACCCCATTACACGTATCATGTCGCCGATGAAGTTTCCCTCTCCCACCCACATCCATGGATCTTTCCAAATGGCATAAGCGACCCGCCGCACAGGCCCTTTTTGCAGACTTCCAAAAGCCTGATAGAGTGTATCCAAAAGGCGGGCGGCCGGTTCAGACCGATCCAGCAGTGCTCCGATGACCTGAATAAAATGCAGGGCGTCGGAGATCTTGTTAATATCACTAACAAATACCGGAAACTCCCGGGCGATCGCTTCGATTTGTTCCTTTTCGTTTTCCTCTTTGTTGGCAATAATTAGATCAGGAGCCAGTTCACGGATCTTAGCCAGGTTGAGGTTCTTTGTACCGCCTACCCGTGTTTTCGACTGATGCCAGCGAGGAGGATGCACACAGAACTTGGTAATACCCACCACTTCCTCTTCAAGGCCAAACTCGGCCAAAAGCTCTGTCTGAGAAGGTACCACCGAGACGATCCGACGCAAAGGGCCCGATACCGTCAACGTATTGCCCATCATATCCACAAATCGTTTCCTCATCAAATCCGCTTATAATATATCAACAGGACCAGACTAAAAACCACATCCAGGTATGCCATGGCATTCGTATAGCGAATCTGCAAGGCGGGCTCCTCGATGAAAACCAATAGCAGCAAATTGCTTACCATAAGCCCCCAGTAGAAAAAAGCCGCCCATTTCTGCCCTAAAGTAATTAAAGTCCAGGCAACCGTATAGGCTAAGAGCCAGGCTATCTGCCCCCAAGCCGATGACCATTCCGTCCAGAAATTGAACAGCGCATAAGCTAGAAGGAGCAAATGAAAGACCGCCAAAATGGGGAAAACCAGTGGCATGCGCGATCCTTTCGAGCCTTGGGTCTGGTGTCCAGCCATAAAATCAGCGTTTGGAGAATGCATCCAATACGTCGTACTTGGTCAGTATATGATACTGTCCACTCTCATCCTGGGCAAGAACCGCTCCGTTTTCCCGAGATATATAATGACTTAACTTAGATAAGGGCAGTTCAAAATCCACCAGCGGCAGGGGTGCCTCCATCATCTCGGACAGCGGCCGTTCGGCCCAGTTTTCGTTCTCGATCATCCGATGGAAAAGTCCATGTTGCGTCACGGTCCCCACAGGCTTCCCTTCCTCCATAACCGGAATCTGTTCCACATCATAGCGCTTCATCCATTCAATGGCCTTAGAGGTGGGGTCTCCCAAGCTCAGGGTAATCAGCCTTCTTTGGCCAAGCCCGGCCAATAAGTCGCGAACGGTCTCCATTTCCAGCCATCCGCGATCCATCATCCAGGCATCATTATAGATTTTACCTACATAGCGACTCCCGTGATCATGGATGATGAGCACCACCAGATCCGTAGGCTTCAGGCGATCTTTGAGCTGAAGCAAACCAGCGACCACACTGCCGGCGGAGTAGCCTGCAAATATCCCTTCTTCCCTGGCCAGCTTACGTGCCATGATCGCCCCATCCCGGTCACTTACTTTTTCAAAATGATCGATGGCCTCCCGAATGTAATTCTGGGGCAAGAAATCCTCTCCAAAGCCTTCCGAAACGTAGGGATAAACTTCATTGGCATCCAATTCCCCCGTATCAAACCATTTTTTGAGCAGTGAACCATAGGCGTCAATGGCCCAAACCTGTACATCGGGGTTCTTTTCTTTGAGATAAGACCCAGTTCCCACGACGGTGCCTCCGGTTCCGGCCGCCACGACCAAATGAGAGACTTTTCCTTCCGTTTGCTCCCATATTTCGGGGCCGGTTTGCTCATAGTGCGCTTGGCGATTGGCTAAATTATCATACTGATTCACGTACCAGCTGTTGGGCACTTCGGTAGCAAGGCGACGCGATACGGAATAATAGGATCGAGGGTCCTCGGGCTCCACATCCGTCGGGCAAACGATGACTTCCGCTCCCATGGCCTTCAACATATCAATCTTTTCCTTAGACTGCTTATCCGTCGTGGTGAAAATGCAGGAGTAGCCTTTAATGATGGCAGCCAGAGCCAATCCCATCCCCGTATTTCCCGAAGTCCCCTCAATGATGGTTCCACCTGGCTTGATCTTCCCTTCGGCCTCTGCCACTTCAAGCATCTTAAGCGCCATACGATCCTTGATTGAATGTCCTGGATTAAAGGTTTCCACCTTGGCGTAAACAGGACAGGGAAAATCCTTGAACAATCGGTTGAGTCGAATCATCGGCGTGTTACCAATGGTTTCTAAAATTGAATCATAAACTCTGAGGCCTGCGTTCATAAGTATTAGCGATAAGGTTAAAAAAACCAGAAAAAACCATTTATGTCGTATTGGAACCGAGCCCGTCAGATCTCCCTAAAGGCTGAAATCTTCGGTTAAGTCCCAGAATAGAAATCTGTACCGATCCCCATTAGCCGTCACAAACTTAGCTATTTTTCCCTGAAATCATGGTTCCACGCCCCGAGGTCCTGGCTCTCAGGCTTCCGTTACGAATAGGCAAAAAGGGAAAGACAAAAAAGGAACCAACCCAGGGACCTTAGTAGTAAAGGTCGGAAGCGAGCTCGATGCGGCAACGCCCCTTCGCTTAAGCGGAGGGTCAAAATGATCAGAACAGCTATCAAAGAAAGAATCAGGGCCAAAACCAAATAGCGGGTATTTTGAGGCCATTGCTGCAGCCTAAATAAGGCGCCGATGGGCGCCATAAGGAGTAATACGCCGATGCCTGCCGAAGTGATTAAAGAACGCGGCCCAGGCGGCCGAATGCGAAGTGCGTAAACTCCGAATAGACCATACCATAGACTGAGCGTAGGCAAGGCAATCAGCTGAATCAAATCTGCCCATGAGGAGTCCAGATACTGGAGTCCGAATGAAAGAACAAGTAAAAGGAGGCAGGTTCGTTCGAGTTTGGTCATGATTTCGATGCAATGCATATCAAATCTATCCCTTTTTCCGGTATGGCCACCCAGGGAGTACCGTCCCGTTCCTCGGGTAGGATGCCAACGGTTCTTATCAAATGATCTATATTTGCCTGCATTCTCATCATCTTATAAAATATTCATAAAATGAAAGTTACTGTAGTAGGTGCGGGGGCTGTCGGCGCAACCTGTGCCGACAATATTGCCCGCAAAGAACTGGTTGAAGAACTGGTATTATTGGATATCAAAGAAGGCTTTGCCGAGGGTAAGGCTTTAGATATCAGCCAAACCGCTTCTTTGCTGGGTTTTGACACCCGCGTCCTGGGTTGTACGAACGATTACTCCCAAACGAAAGGTTCGGATGTTTGCGTGATTACTTCGGGCATTCCGCGCAAGCCCGGTATGACTCGGGAAGAGCTGATTGGTACCAATGCAAAAATCGTGGAAGCCGTTGCCAAGAACCTGCTGGAGCATTCCCCCGAGGCCATACTCGTGGTTATCAGCAACCCTATGGATACCATGACCTATCTTACCCTAAAGTCTACCGGACTTCCCAAGAACCGGATCATCGGCATGGGCGGCATTTTAGATAGCGCCCGGTTTAAAACCTACCTTCAGAAAGAACTGGATTGCTCGCCCAACGACCTTCATGCCATGGTCATTGGCGGTCATGGCGATACGACCATGATTCCATTGACGCGCCTCGCCTCCTTGAATGGCAGCCCGGTATCAAAATTCCTTTCCCAAGAAAAGTTACAGGCCATCGCTGCCGATACCATGGTCGGTGGTGCAACCTTAACCAAACTGCTGGGCACTTCTGCATGGTATGCACCCGGAGCAGCGGGGGCGGCCCTCGTGGAAAGTATCCTTCGAAATGAAAAGAAAATCTTCCCTTGCTGTGTCTATCTTGAAGGAGAATATGGTCAGAATGATATCTGTCTTGGCGTGCCGGTAGTTATCGGAAGTCAGGGCTGGGAGAAGATCATTGAACTGGATCTGGTGGAGGACGAAATGGAAAAATGGCAGGCTTCTGCCGACGCGGTTCGCTCCATGAATCAGGTGCTGGCTGGAATCGTCGGCTAAGGATTCGGGCAGATCAAATCCAGGCATCGATGCCGAAGCGCGGATCAGAGCGGGAAGGCTCGCCCTAATTCAACTCTCTGTTCACATCAATGGGCGTGGATCGGCGCGTGGAAATTGAAAAAGGCATGGAAAAATTCCCATGCCTTTTCTTTATCTTTCTTGTTTATCTTTCTTGTTTATCCTTCTTGTTTATCCTTGTTAAACCTTTCATCCCAGAAAGGTCTCTACATCCCGCGGATTCGTCCGCGGCCCGTTCTTCCACTTGGATTTCCCGATCTAAACCCAGTCTAAACGAGACTACCATGGACGGTCTGCTTCAAAACCCTCGGGCTTAATGAGGGTGAATACTCGGGAGATGTTAAACCCAAAATGGATTCCTCCGTCTAACCAGTTGTCGCGATTTTGTCCAATAAAGCTGCGCTCCGTCATGGCCGTCGAATTTGTCAGCATGAGCTGGAAGACATGGCCTCCAGTTTCCACATCCAGACCGATTCCCAAACCATTATGATAGCCATTTAGCTTATTGATCCGATAGAAATACTCTCCGGTCAGCGAAACCCGATGGGAGAGTTTCCATCTCCCCCCAATTCCGATTGCAAAAACGTCGTTGGGCTCGTCGGCCGTCGGCACCAGGTTGTAATGGATATGCGTGGGCGTCAGCTGCAGCGACAGCCATTCATTTATTTTTCTTGCGATGATCAATTGATTCACGTAGTATAGACGATGACTGAAATGATATTCTGGAACCAAGGTGTCGCCCTCAGGAAGGATAATGGGAGGCCAATGCGGTGCTTCCATCGTCTGAATGCTGGCACCGCCCATATAACTTAGGGAGAGGGGGACCTCATCATTTTGAGTTTGCCTAAGCAGCTTTGCTTTAACGAACCCTCCGACCTCTTTCTCAAAAGTACTACGATGAATACCTATCATAATCCGGTCGGAGAGTCCATAGTCGAAGCCGATCAGCGTATTGGCTGCATCCAGACCAAAGAAATCCTTCAAGCCGCTGTTTACCGGACCAAACCGATGGCCAACCCGAAAGTCCAGAACCCCTTTGGCCATATTTTCATTACTATGTCCATTAATGATGCGCGTGGCTTTGAAAGTTGCCACCACAGGAATCCGCTGCGGATCTTCTGTGGCCCCCAATAAGGAAGCGAGGCTCTGGCCGTCCTCCTGCTTATCGTTCTGCGCCCATAGATTGAAGCTTAAAACAGTCCATAGAGCAATAAAAATACCGGATCTAAAAATCTGCATGATCATAGGTTTTACTAACAATTTATCGGTGTTTATTCAAGGTGGTATGGACCGTAACATCGATGGTGCGCGCGATCTTGTTTTCCACCAGTTTAGGAATCGCAATATCATGGTCGCCGGGGACCACCTGAAACTTGGCCCGCACCTGAACCTCATCCTTGCTCACCGTCAGCGTTCCCGGAATTCGCACCTGGCGGCTGACCCCGTGAATCGTCAACTTCCCTTCCACCTCCACATCGTGCTCCCCGGGTTTGGTATATTCTTTTTTGTCGCCCAGCAGCTTGCCTTTAAACTCCGCGCGCGGAAACCGGTCGGATTCCATATAATTCTCGTTGAAATGCTCCTGCATCAAAGCCTTCTCAAATATAAAGCTTCGAATGGGCACCTGGAACAACAGCTCTCCGGTCCCCAGATCCATCGCCGCCGCCACCGCGTGGTTGTATGCCTCGATGGACTCTAGGGGGGTAGAACCATAAAAATGAACCTGGCCCGTCCGGGTCATATACTTCTGCCCTTTGACCGATAAAGAACCGAGCAGAAAAAATAGGACAAAGCCTAAAGAAATCATTCTTTGCATAGCATTCCGTTTAGATCGTCAAACCTCTTGATTAATTATTCTGGGCGCCCTCTGAAATCCACAGACTAATCAAATGGACCGTCTGCGGGTCCAGGGCTGGTGCCCCTTTGGGCATCGGCGAATAGCCCGCTTCATGACGCAATGCCCCAATCATCCGGGACGAAGCTTGATAAACACCTTCATAATGCGTGAAATCATAGCCCCCGCCCAGACCCGAAGCGTCGTGGCAGCCCGCCGTCGCGCAATGCGTGGACAGGAGTGGCTGGATGTCTTTCGCATAGGACACGGGACCCTGCGGCGGGGCGATCGGCCCCCGAGGGTTGAGTTCCTCTTCATTGTCCATGTAACAGCCCGCCAAAACCAGGACCATCAGTCCAAGAATCCAGTTTTTTTTCATTTTTCGTTTCCCATTTAATGAGCAGATCATGTCTAGTAAAAATAAACGAAAGGCGGCCGATCAATGGGCCGGGCCCTCATAATCATTTATAATGCATTCGGAAAGCAGTATGTCAAACATAGTCACTCCGGAGCAAAATCCGGTAATTTGTACCCTGGCGCCTCTCTCCAGACCCGTGGCCGGGTCGCGAAGCGTCGCCGAAATCGTTCGATCGTGGTTGGGGATCTCAAGGACCAATACGGATTTGCCTTGCTCGTCTTCCAAAAGATCCTGGATTTCAGCGCGAAGGCGGATGGTCTTGCCCAGAAAGCGTTGATTGGCTTCCTCCTCGTCTTCTGCATAAGCCTGGGCAAGTTCCTGGGGCGCCAATTCCAAGGCCTGGGTTTGCTCGACTTTCGTATGGGGCTTGTTCCAAAGGAAATATCCAAAGATCAGCCCCCCTACCGCAACCGTAAGTCCTAGGATGAGCAAAAGGCGCCAGGTTCGTGATTTGGAAGTACGGGATCTCATAATCTAGTAGTTTACAAATTTAATCGGGCATTCCAAAGCCTCATCTCGAATTCCGATGAACCCGATGATTTTCATGACAAAAACGATTCCTTAATCGGGCGCTTAGGCTTTGCGAAGCTCCCCAGCTAGCCAAAGTTTAAAATCCGCCGCCCGCTCTGAACTGACGACTGGAGAATCCGAAACGGAGGGTTTCAGACTCACGATAACCCGACCTTTGCTGTAGGTTTTCATCTCCGAAATAGACCCCAGATTGATCAGGTACTTGCGGTTGATTCTGAAAAAATGCTGGGGATCAAGCAGCAGCTCCAATGCGTCCAGGTTATGATCCATGGGGAGGCTTCGCCCTTCAAAAGTTTTGGCGAATGTGGCCTTGTTCTCACTATAGCAGTATGCGATATCTTCCACGGCCAGTGTTTTGATATGCTCTCCAAACCGAATAACAAATCGCTTCCGAAACTCTGGTTCAGGCAGGGTTACGGCACCCGGCCCGGGCTGCTCTCCCTGCCCGAATATCCGCTTGTAAGCATCCAGCTTGGATAAAGCACGACGCAGATCTTCTCTTTTTACCGGCTTAAGCAGGTACCCCACACTGGGAACGTTGAAGGCTTCCAACGCGTACTGGTCATAGGCGGTTGTAAAGATGACCGGACAATGCACATCGATCATATTCAGCAAGTCCAGGCCAGATCCATCAGCCAGATGGATATCTAAAAAAATGAGATCGGGTTGCCCGCCTGCGGAATAATAGTCCTTGGTGCTCTTAATACTATCCATATGCGAAATCTGGGCGGCCGACCCCAGTATTTCTGTGGTCAGCTTGGATAAGCGACGAAAAGCAGGTAATTCATCTTCGATGATTGCAATATTCATAGTAATGGCAATTTAACAATATATGCTTGATCCACCAATCCAAAGTGGATCTCTCGGTCCGTAAGCAGCCGATAGCGCGAAGCGATATTCGCCAAGCCGAGGCCGGCGCCTTGCTGCGGATTAATTTTAGGTCGGAGAGGGTTCTTCACCACAATCCAAGAACCTTCGATAAACAGGGAAATGGTTAGCGGCTGTCGGGCAGAGACGACGTTATGTTTGATCGCATTCTCGACCAGCATTTGCAGGGCAAGGGGAACAATCCGCCGCTCATCCATGACCTCTTGGGGAATATCTACCTCCATATTCAGGGCCTCTCCGAAACGTACTTTCTGGATGAACAGATAGTTTTGAAGGATCTCCCATTCCTCGCGCAAGGGTATGGTGTCTTGGCTGCGAAATGAAAGCATATTCCGGTATAAGTCAGAAAGATGGCTGGTATAATGCTGAGCGGCTTCCCTGTCCTCATCGATCAAATTAGACAAGGTATTGAGGCTATTGAACAGAAAGTGAGGATTAACCTGAGATTTGAGATTCTCATATTCAAAACGCATCCGGTCTCTTTGGAGGGTCGAAAGCTTAAGAATCTGGTTTTCCCGATAGCGTATCAAGGCGATGATGGCCATAATTATCCCCATGGAGGCCAGGACGATAAACCAGGATTTTGCCCAAAAAGGTTTATCTATAACAAACGACCAGGCGGCCTCATGCTGGGATCGAAAGGACTGATTGGCGGAGGCCTGGACCCGAAAGCGGTAAGACCCTGGATCTAATTTGGGGAAAGTGACCATGGGGTCGTTGGTGACGACCCAGTCCTGGTTATATCCCTCCAATTTGTAGCGGTATCGCAGACGATCGGCATTGGCGAAGAAAATGCCATCGAACTGAAAGCTGATGTGATTCTGGTCGTGGGCAAATCGCTGCTGAACGGGTAGAACCTCCTCAAAAAAGACACTCCTAGAGGTGATCGATACCCGAGGGCTTATATCCACATAATCGGCAATAGGTCGAAACTCCAGTAATCCTTTCTGAAACGGAATCAAGACCTTCCCCTGACGGTCCCGAGCAAAAAGGTGCAGGGTCGTGGACAGGGAATCGATACCCAGGCTGCGATGCCGGGCATAGTTCCTGAACTGACCGCTTCGGGGATACCAGACGTCAATGCCTTTTTCGTGAACGACCACCATCTCTCCGGTGCCCGTCGCTCCAATCGTGGAGATATTGATGTCCTGCAAGCCATCGGCCGTCCCGAGGCCCTGCCAGGAATCGCCGCCATACCGGTACAATCCTTTATTCAGACAGACGACCCATATCTGCTGCCAAGGGTCTTCTAGGACCTGATAGACCACCTTCCCCTCGAACCCGTCCTGGGTACCCCAATGACGAAAGCCGGAGCTGTCGTAGCGTACGACCCCTGCCCCATCCGTGGCCAGCCATAGCTGCTGCTTTCCATCGAGAAAAATATCATAAACATAATCACTTCCCAGACCAGCGCTTTTATGGAAGCGTCGCACCATAGCCAGATAAGGGGGAAGACTCGTGCGTCGCATCTCTTTCACGCCATTGAGGCTGGAAACCCATATTCGGTCCCCTTTCCCCTGGATGGCCAAAATGGTCTCCCCCTCAAACCAAGGAATGACATAAGGAGACGCCTCTTTATCCAGGCGGCAATAGAACAATCCCGACCCAAAAGTACCCACCCACAAATGGCCCGCCTCATCAAAATAGAGATCCGTCACCTCCGAGGGAAAGGCCAAACGCTTCTCCATGCGGATGGGATCTTCCGCCCCATGGCGGTCAATGAAATAAACCTGTTGATCCTGGGCCAACCAAAGCCGATCTCGATGGTCGACGGCCATGGCAGATAAGCCCGCCAAGCGAAACGGGGGCGGCAAAGGATAGTAGGCAAGATATTCAATCGTCAGGGGGCGAAGCCCTTTGTTGGTCGCCGCCCATATCAGCCC
>CAZYEZ010000012.1:0-16647 GCA_964646775.1 uncultured Chitinophagaceae bacterium
GGGTATTATCACCGATGGGGATATTCGGCGAATGCTGGGAAAAGAGGAGGGTCAGCGGCCAAAGACCGCTGCAGAAGTGGCCAGCCCCCGCCCGCGAACGATTGAAGAGGAAGCCTTGGCCGTCCTGGCTCTCAATCAGATGAGAGACCAGGAAATTACCCAATTGCTTGTCATTGATGATCAAGGGGTCTATGTCGGCATGGTACACCTTCATGATCTCATTCGAGAAGGGCTTATTTAGAAACCAAAACCCAGGCCCATTTCAACCAACTCCGCATCGGCCATATGGGCTTTGAGTAAACAGGAGACAAAACACTCCTTGATCCATCCCGACTCTTGCTGAATCAAATAAACCTGTCCCCCCAGCTTTTGATAAAAGAAGGGGTTGGGAAGCCCTGATTGTCGTAAATAAATACCGAGTTGCAGAAGTACGCCGACGCGGCCAAAGAGAAATTCATGGCCCAAAAATACGCTGGACTTCCAGCTATGGGCTTTCTCCTCCCCTGGATAGATTTCATTGTTTCGCAGGAAAGCGTAGATGTGGTCATGGTAAGAGTAGTCGAGGCCCAGCAGCAGTTTGTTTTTGCTGGCATAACGGCGGCTGGCATAGAGGGAGACCAGATAGTTGGCATAGAGGGGCCCATCCGGTGGGCCAATCTCGGTTCCGGCAATACCCAGCCGGGCCTGGACCAGTATCCGGGAAGGGAGCGCAGGGTGCGCCTCGTTCGGCGGAGCCGATCTCGGAGGTTTCGGCTGAAACCGGAGTCCCAGATGGGCGGCGGCCATATTGATGCCCAGGTTGGGCTGTCGAAAGGCTGCATTGGAAATATGAGAAAAATGCCCTCCGGCAAAGAGCGCCCAGTGCGGGTTTATTTGATAGCGCAGGTCGGTGGCGAACAAAGTATAGTTGTTCACATGGCTTCCGATGGCCGTATTCATCGTGTCCCAATGGGGATATCGCTTATAGGGTTGCGTCGCCCATCCCAGGCCAAAACCCAAGCGCAGGGTCCAGGACCAGGCTTGACTTTCGGCGAGGGTAAATCCTAGGCTCGGATAAACACTGTAGCAGGCGCCTAGAACGTCCTGGTCATACCTGGTGTAGGCGAAGCCTATTCCGATTTCCGGAAATCCATGGCGTGCATGCCAGGCATGTCTTCCGTCGGTCTGGTAAAAGGCCAGTGCCTCCCAGCGAAGGGAATGATCGGCGATCTGGCTGGGAAACCGAGGCGTATGGCGGATGACTTTGCCCACCGAGAAACTTGAGGCCATCCCCCAGGGAGACTGGGCGGATAGAGGGGAGCTCCCGGTTCCCAAAAGGAGCCCTAGAAGCATGATTCGTTGGAAGTGCAGGTATTTGATTTTCGTTCCTTTAAAACCCTAAAATACCAAGATTCGATGGAAATGAGGTAAGGTGGGGGTCGCATCCACGGCTGCGAGGATCTGCGCATTTTCTGAACCGGCAGCGAGCTCACTTTTTCGGCGGCCACCATCCCTTCTTGATCAACCAGAATTCGGCCCTGAGCCCCGAGATCCGGCCCTTATGTTTGAAAAATGGTATACTTTTGAAGACAGATATGGATACATGTTTTATCAGGACCAGGAAATGCAGGGACCGCTATGCGTAGGATTCTAAGTTTTTTGCTTCGCTCTTTTCTGCAGGGACTCCTGATACTCAGCCCGATCGTACTTACGGCTTATGTTATTTTTCTCGTTTTTGATCGTGTCGACCGCCTGATTCCTTGGGTGCCCCGAGGCCTGGGATTTCTGGTTGTCGTGAGCCTGGTAAGTTTGGTCGGATATTTGGGAACCCGGTTTTTTCTGGCCCGCATGCTGTTCGACGCCTTTGATTATTTGCTCGAACATATTCCCGGCATTAAGTTTATCTATACTTCGATTAAGGATATCATGGGCTCTTTTGTCGGCGATAAACGAAAGTTTAGTGAGCCGGTTTGGGTCCAAATTTATCCCGAGCCTTCTTTGTGGCGATTGGGGTTTCTAACCCAAAAGGATATGACCTATTTGGGAATGCCCGGTAAGGTTGCCGTATATTTGCCTCATGCCTATGCGGTCTCCGGATATGTAATTCTGACGGAAAAATCCGCCATTATCCCCATCCGCCATATGTCTAGTGCAGAGGCGATGAAGTTTGCGCTCAGCGGAGGCATCACCAATAAACCCGATGCAAGCGATGACCAAGGTCCGAAAGAAAATTAATTTCGGGGCAGGGCCTGCCCCCCTGCCTGCAGAGGTAAAAGATGCCTTGGCCGCCTCCATTCATTCGGTGGAGGACACGGGATTGTCCATCACAGAGGTTCCGCATCGTGGCCCCTTCTTTCGTCAAGTCCTAGAAGAGGCCAATGCCTTGGTCCGGGAGCTCTGCGGCCTCGGCCAGGAAGTAGAGGTTTTATGGCTGCCCGGTGGGGGCAGGGCTCAGTTTGCGCTGATCCCCATGAATTTTATCCGTGGCCCCCAGGACCGGGTGGCTTATCTGGATTCAGGAGCATGGGCTGCCGAAGCCTACCATTACGCCAGCTATTTTGGTAAGGCAGAAATTTGGGCTAGCTCAAAGGACCAAGGATATAGGCAATTGCCCGAGATTCCTGACGAAACCCCGGATTTTCGCTATATCCATATGACGGCCAACAATACCATTTATGGTACCCAATATGCAGCGTACCCCAGGGTGGATCGACCCCTGGTAGCGGATCTAAGCAGCGATATTTTTAGCCGGGAAAGGGACTACCAGCGCCTGGATCTGTTTTATGCCGTCGCCCAGAAATTTCTGGGGGTGGCCGGCGTTTGCCTGCTTGTCGTAAAGAAATCCTTTCTTCAGACGGCAAGAGAAGACTTGCCGCCCTTTCTCTCGCTAAAAAAACAGGCGGAAATGAATTCCATGGTGAATACGCCGCCGGTACTGGCAATATATACGGCTTTGCTTTATCTGCGCTGGTATAAGGCAAAATCGTTGTCCTGGTGTTATGAGGGCTTAAGCCGGCGGGCCGGGCGGCTTTATGAAGAAATCGAACGCAATAGCCAGTTGATCTCCGATCGGCGTTCTGAAGATCGCAGCAGGACCAACCTCTGCTTCCAGCTAAGAGCGCCGGAGCGCCAGGGCCATTTTTTACAGTGGATGGAAGAGCGCTATGGTATCGTAGGGATTGAAGGGCACCGATCGGTTGGCGGATTGCGCGTTTCTTTGTATCATGGCATAGATGACGGAGACCTGGATCTTCTGGTTCAGGCCCTGCAGGAATACGAACATGTTTCACATTAATTAATGAACTTTATCAGATTATGGCAAGCATTATCCCCTTTCGTGGATTAAGACCCAAAAAACAATGGGCATCGCGGGTTGCGACCCTTCCTTATGATGTAATGAATACCGAGGAGGCGCGGGTATTTGGGAAAGACCCTTATCATTTTTATCACGTGACCCGGTCGGAGATTGATCTGCCAGCAGATCAGGACCCCCACGAACAGCGCGTTTATGACCTTGCCCGTACCAATCTCGAAAAGCTCTTGGCCGAAGGGGTTTTAGTCCGCGACGATAAGCCCGGCTATTATGTATATGAGATTACCATGGACGGAAGATCGCAGACCGGGTTAATCGCCGGATCTTCCCTCGATGATTATGCAAGAGGCATCATCCGCAAGCATGAGTTCACGCGCCCTGAAAAGGAAATGGACCGAATCAAGCATATTCAAACGACCAGGGCCCAAACCGGAATCGTTTTCCTGGCTTATCCGGATGAGGAAGGCTTGAATCGCTGGATGGAAGCGGCTAAAGAGCAGGAGCCTACCTATGATTTTGTCTCGGAAGATCAGATCCGGCATCGTCTTTGGGTCGTCGACGATCCGGAAAAGAACGATGAAGCCACCCGCCTTTTTGCGCAGAATGTTCCCCATACTTATATCGCCGATGGTCACCACCGGGCGGCCTCTGCGCTCAAAGTATATGAAATGGAACGGGCCGCCAGCCTATCGGCAGATCCCCAATTAGCCAGCGCTTATTTTATTACTTGTCTGTTTCCAGCCAGTCAGCTCCATATTATGGACTACAATCGCGTCGCCAAGGATCTGAGCGGAAGGACTCCGGCTGCGTTTCTGGAAGAACTGGCGACGGACTTTGAAGTCGAAGCTTCCCCGGACAATAAGCCGGTCCGCCCGGAGCAGCCCCATGATTTTGGAATGTATTTGGACGGGCGCTGGTATAGGCTCCGCACGATTCCTGGACATTTTAGTACAGACCTGATCGGGGAGCTCGACGTGACGATCCTCCAGGAGAAAGTATTATCCAACTTGCTGCAAATCCATGATCCCCGTACCGATTCCCGGATTGACTTTGTGGGGGGAATCCGGGGTCTGAAGGCTTTGGAGGAAAGGGTGGATTCCGGAGAAATGGCCGTGGCCTTTTCCTGCTATCCCGTTCAGATTGAGCAGCTATTCCGCATCGCCGATGCGGGGATGGTTATGCCACCGAAAAGCACCTGGTTTGAGCCCAAGTTGCGGGATGGCCTGGTGGTTTACCCTTTAGATAACTTCGAATAATTCAAAAAGCCGATTTTATGGAATATCGTCGCTTAGGAAAATCCGGACTCCAGGTCAGTGCCCTGTCTTTTGGCTCCTGGATCACTTTTGCCAAGCAGACCGACGAAGCGCAAGCAGAGCGGTTGATGGACATGGCCTATGACCATGGGGTCAATTTTTTTGATAACGCAGAAGTCTATTCTCGAGGAGAGTCCGAGAAGATGATGGGCCGAATCCTTCGACGAAAGAACTGGGAACGGTCCTCGTATCTGGTCTCTTCCAAGGCCTATTTTGGCTGGCATGGTGGAGAGAACAATCGACCCAACCAAAGGGGGTTATCCCGAAAACACTTGGTAGAAGCTTGCCACGAAGCCTTGGAGCGTTTCCAACTGGATTATCTAGATCTCTATTTCTGCCATCGTCCCGACCCTAACGTTCCCATGGAGGAGATCGTCTGGACCATGAACCATTTGATAGCCCAGGGAAAAATCCTTTACTGGGGAACCAGCGAATGGTCGGCGGCCGAGATCATGGACGCCCACCGCGCTGCTGCGGAGAATAAACTGATTGGCCCGGTTATGGAGCAGCCAGAATACAATCTTTTTCAGCGCCGGAAAATGGAGGTCGATTATTTACCCATATTTCGGACGGTCGGCATGGGAACAACCATCTGGAGTCCCCTGGCCTCGGGGTTGCTGACGGGAAAGTATAATGATGGCATTCCAGCGGATTCCCGGCTGGCCCTGGAAGGTTTTGACTGGCTAAGGGATCGGGTATTGGTCGAGGAACGGATCGCATCGGTGCGCCAGCTCGGAGAACTTGCCCGGGAGCTAAATACCAAACTTCCGATCCTGGCATTGGCCTGGTGCCTGGCAAATCCTCATGTAAGTACGGCCATCATGGGAGCTAGCCGCCCTGAACAGCTTACCGAAAATCTTAAAGCCTTAGACCTTCTGCCTAAAATGGATCTAGCGCTGATGGATCAGATCGATTCGATTATGGGAACAAAACCCTAGGCGGCCTGCCAGGAGTTATGGGGTCTTGACTCCCGGCATGAAGAATGCTCTGATCGATCTAGGCGAAAGCAGGCGAGAAACGAAGATCAGGGCAACCCCGGTGGCAAAAAGAAGGAAAAACTGAACCATCCATGGCCAGGGGGTATAAAGGACCAGTACGGTGATCAGCACCAGGGTCGCCAGATAAGCAAGGATACGCAGGATAAGTCCCCGATGTACGGGAACCAGGGACTTGCGCACCGAAAGGAAAAGGGAGCCGAAGGCTACATAGTATTGGGTAGCCACGGCCGCTATGGCAGCTCCTTCGGCCTGGTATAAAGGAATGAGCACCGCGTTCATGCCCAGGTTTATGATTAGGGCACCCGCAGCGAGGATGATCATGGGCTTTAAGAGATTCTGGGCCGTGAGGAGGGTGGAATAAATATAGATCAGACAGAAGGCGGGAAAGGCGGCCATCACCCAGGCAAAGACCCGGGCGGCATAGGCGTCGGAACCTGTATAGAGCAGATCCATAATTTCCTGGCTAAAGGCGATGGAGGCCAAAGAAATACAAAGGGCAAGAGGGAAGATCAGCCGTAGGGCTAATCCCGTGAGATTGCCGGCTGGTTTTTTTTCGGCCAGGAGTCGTCCAAACAATGGTAAGAGTAATCCGGACATCATAATGCCCAGGGTATTGCAGACGTCTAGGAGCCGATACCCGGCTGCATAAATCCCCGCGTGGTAGTTGCCTTCCGGTCCCAGGAGTCGCTCGATCAAAGTCATGTCTGCGCGGGTGTAAATGGACATGAGGAAAATCAGAATGGCGAAGGGTGTAGAAGAAGCAAGTACCTGGAAAACTCGTTTTGGCCGAATCCTTAACTGAAAGCTGATCGGCGCCAAGGACCGCAGCAGATATAAGCCCAGGATGAAAGTAATCCCATAAGAGAAAACCTGGGCCCAGATAAACCACTCGATCCGAAATCCGGTTTCGGGAAAAAGGACATAAAGCAGGAGGCCCCCGATGAGAATCATCCATAGCCGATCGGAAATCGAAATCAGGCCGTCCAGCCGAAACTTTTGCAGGGCTGCCAGGTTACTGCGAACGAACTGAACCATAGAACTGAAAACCTGGATGAGCATCACCGAAACGAGCAAACCCATCTCTCGGCCCTCATAACCCAGAATCCAGCCCATCCCTAGAACCAGCAGGCTATAAACCAGCGTAAGAAGCAGCCTAGTGGTCAAAATGGAGGGAAAGAGTTGGCGGATTTTGTGGGGGTACCTGGAGATGGTCCTCGTATTATAATTGTTCAGTCCGTAGTCGAGAAGAATTTGAAAGATGAAGCCGAGGTTAAAAAGAGCTTGGTAGGTGCCATATTCACTGTGCCCCACCCGATTCTGAACCGTCCGATCTATAAAAAAAATCCAGATTGGTTTAACCAGGAAGTTTACAGAAAGGATAAAAAACAGGTTTTTGACAAAGTAAGCGCGCATTCAGGCAATATTCTGTGCGTATAGAGAAGTAAAATTATATTTTTGTCGCCACTTAGCTATGCGCATCGCTGTTAACACTCGATTATTACTCAAAGGCCGTCTGGAAGGAATCGGATGGTTCACCTGGCAGACCCTGGAGCCCATGGTTCATCGCCACCCGGAACACGAATTCTACTTCTTCTTTGATCGACCCTTTGATCCATCTTTTATTACGGCACCTAATGTGCATCCGGTGGTCGTTGGTCCCCAGGCGAGACACCCCCTGCTCTTCATGACCTGGCTGGAATGCAGTGTGCCCTATGCGCTGAAAAAGCATAAGATAGACCTTTTTCTTTCCCCCGATGGATTTTTGTCCCTGCGAACGCCCGTACCTACTTGCCTGGTTGTCCATGACCTGGCCTTCGAGCATTTTCCCGAGCACATTCGCTGGAGCCAGCGCAAGTACTGGCGCTGGTTTAGCCCCCGCTTTGCCCGGCGCGCAGACCGAATTGTCACGGTCTCTTCCTTTTCAAAACAGGATATCGTTTCCCGCTATCAGATCGAGGCAGCCAAGATTGATATTGTTCCCAATGCGGCCCATGAAGAATATAGGCCTTTGACCTGGGAAGAGAAGCAGGAAGTCAAGGCGAACCTTACCGGTGGAGCCGAATACTTTGTTTTTGCAGGAGCCCTGCATCCTAGGAAAAATGTGTATCGGTTGCTCAAGGCGTTCATACGATTCAAAAGGCGGCAAAGAACCCAATTAAAACTAGTGATTGTAGGGAGATTGGCCTGGAAGTATGAGGAGATTATTCGGCTTAAGGAAGAAATGCCATTCAAAGAAGACGTGATCTGGACCGGCTATCAAGATGTGGATGCACTATCCCGCATTATGGGTGCCGCTTATGCCTTGGTTTATCCTTCCCTGTTTGAAGGCTTTGGAATCCCTATTTTGGAGGCCATGCAGGCCGGTGTGCCCGTGATTGTTTCTCGGAGTTCGTCCATGCCTGAAGTGGCCGGGGACGCCGGATTGCTGGTAGATCCGATGTCCGAAGAGGACATCGCCGAGAAAATGGAACAGCTGCATAAGGATGAACGCCTTCGTGCCGACCTGGCAGCTAAAGCCTTGGTGCGTGCCGCGCAGTTTAATTGGGAAACCTCTTCTCAGAAACTTTGGGAGTCCATGATGGCCTGTCTGCCTAAGTCCAAGGGCGGGACCGGCGATGAAAAAGAAGGAGGGCGGCAAAAATAAGCAGGAGACTGGTCAGGGCTGAACAGAGAATTTTGATCAGCAGATAGGAAAGGTTGGAAAAATTCCATAGCTCCAGAACAAAAAACAGGCTGTGGTGGAGGAAAACCATCAGGCTGATAAAAGAGAGGAAGGGAATCCAGCCCATGGTTTTCCAGTTCGGGCGCTGGCTGCCGTACTCGGAGAGGTTTTTGGGAAGAAAAGCGCGGAGTAAGTGGAACCGGTAATAGGCCATGGCAGTGGTTGCAAAAGCATGCATGGCCACGGTATTCATGAAAGCGTCCATGATCAGCCCAGTGAGGAATCCAAGAATTAAAACGCCGATTCGCGGCGTGTTGAACGGTAAAAGCAATAGAAATAAAGGGTAGATAAAAGGAATGAACACCGGGAAGCCGGATGGCTGCGACCACCATATCAGCGTGATCTCATTGAGAATCAACACCTGAAACAGGATGATGGCGATGCCCTTAAGACTATATTTGACGTATAGGTTCATTTTCCGAGTTTCGCGGAGTCTTCCAGCCTTTTCCTTTCTTGGAGTAAGCGGTCTTCAACAATATACACGTATTGGAGCTTACGGAAATGGGTGCTGGTGTGAAGATATAGGCGCTGCAAATTATTTTCCGGAATCAGCTTGCGGCCATAGACCCGACCAATGGGTATGCCGGCGGGGAAAAAGGAATAATGGGTGGTGTAAACCGTATCTCCCTTGCGAACCTGAATCTGCTGGGGAACATCGCGCATGACCAGCATTCCTGGATCTTTCCCTTCCCAACTCACGTAACCAATGGTCCCATCCTTTAGCTGGGCACTGACTTGCTGTTTAATGCTTAGTACGGAGATGGCCGTGGAGAAATGTTCGGACACTTTAATGATACGCCCTACGACGCCTTCAGAAGAAATAACGGCCATTCCTCTTTGGATCCCATGCCGTGCCCCTCGGTTCAGCGTAATATAATTATCTGGAAGGGCTACGGTGTTTTTCATGATCCGGGCGGTATGATAGACATATTGGGCGAAGCGAACTTTTTGACTGCTATCTTCGGAATGGATAGGCAGGGAGACCAGGCTGTCGCGCAGAAGATCAAAACTCTGGTATTCTGCAAGCTTTTCTCGAAGCCTTGCATTTTCCTTGACCAGACTGTCATTCATCCTGCCTAAACCAAAGTAGTGCCGAACGCCTTGCTGTTTCTCATAGATATAGCCGACGGCGGCATTCGCCGATCCCATAATCTGATCGCCCTGCATGGTTCGCGATCTGGAAATCAGAAACAGGCAGAAAACCTCCAGCACCAGAAAGAGTAGGAAGCTGAAATACTTTCGTATGAGAAATAGGAGGTTACGCAAACGACAGGCAATTTATTAGGGTCCCCTACCGCTCCCGACGCATCTTTTTATACGCCGGGATTTATTTCATCAGGAAGGGCATACGGGAAACATTCTTCAAGGCCATGCCTGTTCCCCGAACCACCGCTCTGAGGGGGTCATCAGCTACATGAACCGGCAGCTTGATCTTATGAGAAATCCGCTTGTCCAATCCCCTCTGTAGGGCACCCCCTCCCGTCAAATATAAGCCACGACGGTAAATGTCGGCGGCCAGTTCTGGCGGCGTGCTTTCCAGCGCTTTTAGAATGGCTTCTTCAATCTTGAAAATGGACTTGTCGAGGGCTTCGGCGACTTCTTGATAAGAAACCATGATTTGCTTGGGAATACCCGTTACCAGATCTCGGCCGTTCACGGCAATATCATCGGGTGGAGTTTCGAGCTCCTTCATGGCACTTCCTACGTGAATCTTGATCTGTTCGGCCGTCCTTTCTCCAATCATAAGGCTATGGTAACGGCGCATGGCCTCCATAATATCTGCTGTAAATTCATCGCCGGCAATCCGGATGGACTGATCGCAGACGATGCCCGCTAAGGCGATCACGGAAATTCCGGTGGTCCCTCCTCCGATATCGATGATCATATTTCCGGTGGGTTCCTCTACGTCGATGCCAATCCCCAGGGCAGCAGCCATGGGTTCGTGAATCATATAGACTTCCTTGGCTCCCGCCTCCTGGGCAGAGTCTCTTACGGCGCGCTTCTCAACCTCCGTGATGCTGGAAGGGATACAAATGACCATAATCCAGCTGGGAGGGAACAAAGGCTTCTTGGGATAGACGAGTTTAATCATTTCCCGAAGCATGCCTTCGGCGGCATTGAAATCAGCAATTACACCATCTTTTAATGGCCGAATGGTTTTTAAGTTTTCGTGTGTCTTTTCGTGCATCATCATGGCCTTCTTGCCGACCGCAACGATTTTGTTGGTCGTCCGGTCAATGGCGACAATGGAAGGCTCATCTACCACAACCTGGTCGTTGTGGATAATCAGGGTATTGGCGGTCCCTAAGTCAATCGCAATTTCTTGCGTGAGAAAATTGAATAATCCCATATTAAGAATCAGTAGGCCTGTTTGGAAATTATGGCAAAGGTGCGAAAAAATTAGGTCCATTTTGTTTGAAAAAACAAAAAAAGAACAGTTCGATGGGTAAATGAAGGCCATTTGGACACAAGAAACCGTCATGGCCCCTCGGGATGGCTGATTTTTTCCGACAAAGATAGCCTCCTTCTTAGACGACGACTAACTCCACATATTCTTCGGGACGATAGTAGCGTTGGGCCATTTCCTGAATTCGCTGACTATCAATGGTTCGGTAGAGATCGATCGAAGCGTAAAAATGATCGGCATCCAGTCCATAGAGAATCAGGGACCGCCACCTTCTTAGCATCTCAAAGGGACCGTCCAGGTCGGCGAGCAGGCTTCCGAGCAGGTAGTTCTTTACGAGGCTTAGTTCCTCTTCGCCCACAGGATAATCACGGAGCTGCTGCATTTCGTGATAAATCTCTTCGATGGCGGCGTCAATGACGTCTCTTCCAACTTCTGTTTGAATAATCTGGGTTCCGCCGTGGAAGTAACTGGAAAGGCCACTATAAATCCCATAAGTATATCCCTTTTCTTCCCGGATGTTGCGCATGAGGCGCGAACCAAAGTATCCGCCGAAAACGGTGTTTAGCATCACCATGGGACTGAAGTCCGGATCCAGGCGATTGGGAGCCGCCCGCCCGATGCGCAACGATCCCTGCACCCCCTGCTCATCCACCTGAAGTCTTTGCTTGCCTTTTAACGGGGATGGGGGTGGGGTGGAAGGAGAGGGAGGCAATACCGGATCTAAGGAAAGGCTGCCGAAGGCTGTGGACACCGCCTTTAGTGCCAGCTCATCCACGTATCCGGCCATAAATATTTGGACATGGGAAAGGGCATAAGCCTGATTCCAAAATGCCGCCAGGTCTTTGCGCTGGAGATTTTCTAATATTTCGGGGCGCGTGTACCGGCCATAGGGGTGGTCCACCCCGAAAAGGGCCGCATCAATCTGCTGATTGGCTACAAACTCAGACTGACTAAGCTGAACTTTCAGCCTTTGTAAGGTATTTCGCCGATAGATCTCCAGCTCGGAATCTGGAAACAGGGAGTTCTGAAACATGTCCACCAAGTAAGGCAGCAATGCAGGTAAATGGCGACTCAGGCAAAACAGGCTAACCGTGCAGTAGTCGTTATTAACGGATTGGCGGAGGCTGGCACCGTGAAAGTCCAGGATCTCGTCGATCTCCCTGGCTTGGTGGTTTTGGGTTCCCCATCGGATGCCACGCGCGGTCGCTTGGGCAACCCCTGGAGATGGTTCCTGCCAAATGCCTGCGGGGAAAACCCAGTCGATTTCCACCACTTCCTGTACGCCCGCAGAAATCCAGTACAGGGGAATGCCATTAGAAAGGGTTTGCCGCTCCAGGGGCGGTAGAACAAACTTAAAATCGATGGGATCCTGAATAGGGGGCGGCTGACTACGGTCGAGCAGGGGCTTGCCGGGCATTTTTATTTTTTCTTTAAGGGGGTTTGGAAAAACAGGGCGCGAAGCTCATCGGCATCTTCGGCTTTCATACGTCCGCTTAGAACCAAGCGAAGCTGCCGGCGGCGCAAGGCCTGTTCATACATGGTTTTCTCTTCCTCGGTTTCGGGATGGATGGGAGGAACCGGCCGGGGTTTTCCATTTGGATCCAGGGCCACAAAGGTCATATAAGCCTCATGAGACAGATACTTGTATTGCGCGGTCAGGTCTTCCCCCCAAACCCGTAAAAACACCTCCATGGAAGTGTGGAAGGCGCGCGTCACTTTGGCTTCCAGCGTAAGGAGGTTCCCCAACTGAATCGGGCTGTTGAAGGAGACATTGTCCACAGAAGCCGTAACCACGGGGCAATTGCTGTGCTTTTGGGAGGAGATCGCTGCCGCTATATCCATCCAGTGCATCAGCCTTCCACCCATAAGGTTTCCGAGGCTGTTCGTATCGTTGGGGAGCACCAGCTCCGACATGATGATAAAGGAGTCTTTGGGCGTTTTCATAGGCCTTGCTTACTACTTGTTCATCAAATGTACGTGGGTTTGGCCGAAGTTTTTCCTAGCGCATGCGGAATCCCAAGGTAAAGCGAATCCAGCGCCCCGGTAAAGGGACAGAACTCAACTCCCGATATTGGGTATCCAAAAGGTTCTGAAGATCCATGGCCAAGGACCAGGTACCCCGGTCATAAGCCAGACGACTATCTAGAAGCCAGTAATCCGACATGCTAATGCGGGACTGATAACGCCCCGAAAAGCTAAGTCGCCAATGGGCCCCGTAAGCGCCTTGCCAACGTAATTGCAGCTGATGCCGGAGTGCCTCGATTACATACTTGGAAATTCGGGAATCGGGATCCTGAATCCTGGGTTCCAGATAGGTATACTGGACATGGATCTGATGGTGAAATGTCGCGGACCTGCCCGCATGCCTCCCCAGATCAAGCATTCCTTGCATGCTCAGTCCGGGAACTTGCACGCGCTGGTAATTGAGTGGCTGCCAGGGCTGGCTGCTGTCTTCTCGGACCCAGTCAATAAAATCTTTGGTATCTCGAAAGAAGGCCTGCACCTGAAAACGATGTTTAAGTCCCTTTTGTCGAAAGCCGAGCTCTCCATAATAGGCCCGCTCCGGCCTCAGATTTTCATTGCCTAGATTTCCAGGGTCTTGATAATAAAGATCGGTATAAGTGGGCATGCGCTGACCCATTCCTGCATGGAAATAAATTTTTAGCGAGCCATGGAGATGATAGCCTAGGTCCAGGCTGGGATAGAACTGGATCCCGTGTTGGGTTTGGTATTGCTGATACATGCCCGCCGAAAAGTCCCAGGCTTTCCAATGCTGGCGGATGTTCGCAAACAGGCCCAGGTTCCCACGCTGGTGGTCGCCTAAGTTGCTGCTGTGAATGAGTTCCTGCCGATATTCCATGCCTAGGCCTAATCTTCCCCGTCCCCAATAGCGGGAGCCGTGGAATTCTCCAGTTATGACCTGGGTTTGATGTTGGTTTCGGTAGCGTTCCGGATGATCCCGATCATAGATATAGTCGTCTTTATGCAGGCGGTAGCTTAGACGTGGATTCCAGGTCCAGGTTTTGCCTTGCCCAAGCTTAAGGTCCATCGCGGCCAACCAGGCCTGGGTCTTTTCCCGGGCATTGCGATCTCCCGGGGCGCTATAAAACCCATGGGCCCCAAAGTCCTTATCCTGAAATCCAGCCAGAAAAGAGGCCTTGCGGCCCCGGTCGTCCTGCCAGCGATTCTGATAGAATGCCCGCAGATTCTGATACCCCGTATTGGGTCGATACCCGTTGGAAAAATCCCCAGCCAGATTTAGGCTATGTTGTAGGCGGGTGCCCGCTTTTTCCAGGCCCAGTTCGAGGCCTCCGTCCCGATACCCCCTCCCTTCGTTTTCCAAGCCAGATACCAATCCTCCGGCGCGAACCTGTAAGTCTGCGCCATCGGTGGAAGGCTTTCGAGTGACTAGGTTAAGCACACCGGCCAGGGCATTGACGCCATACTGGGAAGCGGCTGCCCCCCGAATAAATTCTACCCTTTCCAAAGAAGATAAGGAAACCGGAAGGTTGAGCAGATGGTGGCCGGTTTGGGGATCTGAGACTTTTACCCCATCAATCAAGACCAAAACCTGATCAAAGCTGCTGCCATCGATCGAAAGATCAGCTTGCACCCCACCGGGCCCCCGCTGTCTCAGGTCTATGCCCGAAAAATGGATTAGGAGGTCGTTGATCGAGCTAACGGGAAGGCCTTCCCAGTCGCGGGCCTCGATCACCTGAATCCCTCGATTATTACTGGAAATCGAAGCGGGGATTCGGAAGTCTTGAACGACCACGGAATCCATGACTTGTCTGATTTGCGCGCTCGCGGCCAAAGGCATGGCCAGGCTGCCTGCCCAAGCAGCGAAAATGATCCATTTTCTCATCGGTTAGTTTTGGCGAATCCGGGTATCCGCGCCCAAAAACCCTATTTGCTCAAGTGCATGCTCCTCTCTTTGTAGAGTTGGCGGAACCATGGATCGCGAAGATCTTTGATAAAGCGGATGGCCTCGCCTGTACTCTTCATCTCCGGGCCCAGTTCCTTGTTGACGTTCGGGAATTTGTTGAAACTGAACACCGGCTCTTTGACGGCAAAACCCTCCAATTTTTTTTCGATATTGTAATCGGAGAGCTTTTTCTCCCCGATCATGATTTTGGTAGCAATATTCAAATAAGGAACGCCATAGGCCTTGGCAATAAAAGGAGTCGTTCTCGAAGCCCTTGGATTGGCCTCAATCACATAGACCTTCCCGTCTTTGATGGCAAACTGAATATTAATCAATCCCTTCACGTTAAGATGCAGGGCAATCCGCCGGCAGTAATCGACCATTTCATCAATCTCTAGCTGACCGAGATTAAAGGAGGGAAGCAGTGCATGGCTGTCGCCACTATGAATACCAGCGGGTTCTATGTGCTCCATAATCCCCATGATATGGACGTCTTCGCCATCGCAGATGGCATCAATTTCGGCTTCCTGGCAGCGGTCAAGGAAATGATCGATCAATATTTTATTCCCTGGCAAATGTTTGATCAGGCTAAGTACGCTTTTCTCGAGCTCTTCGTCATTGATGACGATACGCATCCGCTGTCCTCCCAGGACATAGGAGGGTCGAACCAAAACAGGGTAGCCAACCTTATTGGCAACTTCAATGGCTTCATCGGTGGAGCGAGCCGTCCCATAATTGGGATAAGGGATGCCAAGATCCTTGAGCAGGTCGCTAAATCGCCCCCGATCTTCGGCCATATCCATATCTTCAAAGGAGGTTCCAAATATCTTTATCCCGTGTTGATGGAGTTTTTCTGCCAGTTTCAGGGCGGTCTGTCCGCCGAGCTGTACAATCACCCCCAGGGGCTTTTCCATCTCGATGATCTCGCGAAGGTGCTCCCAGTATACGGGTTCGAAATAAAGTTTGTCGGCAATATCGAAATCCGTGGATACGGTTTCGGGGTTGCAGTTGACCATGATCGCCTCATAGCCGCTTTCCCGAATACCCATCAGGCCGTGGGTGCAGCAGTAGTCAAACTCGATGCCCTGACCGATGCGATTGGGTCCCGATCCTAAAACGATAATTTTTGGCTTATCAGAAATCCGGCTCTCATTGGCCAGATCCAGGTCGGGGCCAGCCAGGGGAACGTTTTCAAAGCTGCTATAATAGTATGGGGTCTGGGCTTCAAACTCTGCGCTACAGGTGTCTACCATCTTATAGACCCGGCGAATTCCCAGATCCATTCTCTTCGCATAGACTTCATCGGGGGTGCAGTCTCCCATGATCTCGGCAAGCTGATCGTCACTAAAGCCCATTTGTTTGGCCTTAAGCAGGAGTTCTCTGGGTATGCTTTCCAGGTATTTGACTTCCCGGATCTGCTTTTCCAGGTTGACCAGGTCCTGAATCTGATAAAGGAACCAGCGATCGATATGGGTAATTTCGCGAATGGTTTTTATTGATACGCCGGCCGTGAGGGCCTCTTTGATTCGAAAAATACGATCCCAAGTGGGGGTCTTCAGAAATTCGATCAGCTCCTCGGGACGCATCTGAGACCTCGAGATGGAACTGAGTCCAATGGCGTTGTTCTCTAGGCTCTGACAGGCTTTCTGCAGGGCTTCCGGGAAGGTTCTACCGATGGCCATTACCTCACCCACTGATTTCATTTGCAGGCCCAGGCTGTCGTCGGCACCGCGGAATTTATCAAAGTTCCATCGCGGCATTTTAACGATGACATAGTCTAAGGCCGGCTCAAAATAAGCGCTGGTGGTTTTGGTGATCTGGTTTTCCAGCTCATCGAGATGATATCCAATGGCCAGCTTGGCGGCAATCTTGGCGATCGGGTATCCGGTGGCTTTGGAGGCCAGGGCGGAAGAGCGACTCACTCTTGGATTGATCTCAATGGCTATAATTTCTTCCGTCTCCGGGTTGAGGGCAAACTGGACATTGCATC
>CAZYEZ010000012.1:16657-28444 GCA_964646775.1 uncultured Chitinophagaceae bacterium
TGCGAAAGCCCCCAGATCACGCATCATACGAATGGCCGTATTACGCATAAGCTGATAGGCCGTATCGCTAAGCGTCATGGCGGGAGCGACCGTGATGCTGTCTCCCGTATGGATTCCCATGGGATCAAAGTTTTCCACGGTACAGATAATGGCGACATTGTCGGCCTGATCCCGAAGTAATTCCAATTCAAATTCCTTCCAGCCTAGAACGGCTTTTTCGACCAGGACTTCGTGCATGGGTGAAGCAGAAAGTCCTCTTTCTAAAGCTGCGTCCAATTCTTCCTTATGGTGGACAAACCCCCCTCCGGTACCCCCAAGGGTGAAGGAAGGTCGAATGACGATGGGAAGGCCGATTTCCTGGGCGGATTCTTTGCCCTCCAGCAGGGAGTTCGCGGTTTTCGCCGGTGCGACAGGAATGTCCAGATCGATCATCCAGTTGCGAAACAACTCTCGGTCCTCTGCCTTGTCAATGGCCTTGATATCGACGCCAATCAGGCGGACCTGATACTGTTGCCAGAGCCCTAGTTCGTCGGCCTCTTTCGCTAGGTTCAGGGCCGTTTGTCCTCCCATCGTGGGAAGAACGGCATCGATTTGATTTTCTTTTAATATGGTTTCCAGACTTTCGACCGTCAGGGGAAGGAGGTAGACTTTGTCGGCCATCATCGGATCGGTCATGATCGTGGCCGGATTGGAGTTTATCAGGACGACCCGTATTCCTTCTTCTCTAAGGCTCCGGGCTGCCTGGGACCCGGAATAATCGAATTCGCAAGCCTGGCCAATTACAATGGGACCGGAGCCGATAATGAGGACGGATTGAATGGAATGGTCACGCGGCATATAATAGTATCGCTGTTCTAATCCTGCCGCCCCAATGACGCGTGACGGCAGCGAGACATGGTTAATAAATCGGGCCTTCTGGCGCCCTGAGGCGCAAAATTAGTACAAAATACCTAAAGTTCGAGGGAGATCTGCAAGAGGGGGACTGGGATAAATGGCTTAACTTCACAAGCAGAAAGAATAAGGTATGGGATGGAAATGGATCTGGTTCACCTTATTTTTAATCGCGGATACAGGAAAGCAGGATATGAGCAAGGAAAACAACCCCTATTATTCATTGACGGACACCCAGAAACTGGACCTGCCTAATGCAACTTGGAAAAAGGTTCTGGATCCCGATCTATACCATATAGCTCGCGAAGCCGGTACGGAGCGGGCTTTTACCGGCAAGTACTGGGATTTTGAAGGCCTGGGCGATTATCATTGTGCGGCTTGTGGCAATGCTCTTTTCAGATCGGATGCAAAGTTTGCCAGCCAATGTGGATGGCCCAGCTTTTTTGAGACCAGGCGTCCCGATGCCGTACGCTACCAGGAGGACCATAGTTTCGGCATGCATCGCATTGAAGTTCTTTGCGGCCGCTGCGATGCCCATCTGGGGCATATTTTCGATGATGGTCCGCCCCCGACCCATCGGCGCTATTGTATGAATTCGGTCTCGCTTGATTTTATCCCCTTACCCCAGGAAAAGCGGCCTTTAGAGAAATGAAACAGGCCGAACGCTATGCTTTTGTTTTGGACTGGTTTCGCAGGGAAATGCCGGACCCCAAAACGGAGCTTCACTATGAAAACCCTTATCAACTTTTAGTAGCCGTCATTCTTTCGGCCCAATGCACCGATAAGCGGGTAAACCTGGTTACCCCCGCATTGTTTGACCGCTTCCCCAACCCGGAGGCATTGAGCCAGGCTTCGTTTGAATAGGTCGAGCCCCTGATCCGGTCGGTGAGCTTTGCCAATAACAAGACGCGCCATCTGCTGGGGATGGCTCGGATGATTATGGAAGACTTTGACGGGAAGATTCCCGAGACGCAGGCCTCTTTAATGCAATTGCCGGGCGTGGGAAGAAAAACCGCCAATGTGGTGACGTCCGTGCTCTATGCACAGCCGAACATGCCCGTCGATACCCATGTATTTCGGGTGGCCAACCGATTGTGGCTCACAAGAAACGCGCGTAATCCCCTGGAAACGGAACGAACTTTGGTGCGCCATATTCCCTCCGAAGACATTCATCGGGCACACCATTGGCTGATCCTCCATGGTCGCTATGTCTGCAAGGCTCGAAGTCCCCTATGCGAGATCTGCGGCCTGCGCCCCGCCTGTGCTTACTATCAGCGTAAAAAGAGAGAAACCCCGTCCGGAGATCCAAAAAGTGAAGGGAAGAAGGAGGACGGATCCTAGCGACCGCTGCCTTATTCCCAGCTTCCCTGGAAGGATTCGGTGAACTGGTCGAAGGGGGTATGCTCCCCATGTCCTTCCACGATGTATTTAAGGATCTGCTCGATGGCGGGTACTTTCAGATAGCCGGGAACCGCGACGGCATTCCCATAGTCTTTATCGATGTATACCGTCGAGGGGTAGGACATTTTTCCGCGAAGGAGTTCGACGGCTAATCCGTTGACTTTGTACTGAGGCATGAAACCAAACCGATGGCCGGCAAACGCTACGCTATCCTTGGATTCCGCATTAAACTTCACGGCGTAGAAATGCTTGTTGATATACCGAGCTACTTCAGGATGGGAAAACGTGTTCCGATCCATGACCTTACACCATCCACACCAATCCGTATATACATCGATAAAGACTCTTTTGGGCTGGGTGGCCATCTTTTTTTCGAGTTCTTCGAGGCTGACCCACTGAATGGTTTCGGAGGCATTCTTCTCCTGCGCGAAAGCAGAGAAACCAAACCAGCCAACAAAAAGAAGCAGAAATAAAGGAATTCTCATCGAAATCTATTATCCCACGAAAATACGATGAATTCCGTGTAGCTTTGTTAAGGACTTGCTATAATACGATATTTGCTCATTATGAAGATTGCCATTGCCATAACCGGAGCCAGCGGGTCCCTCTATGCCAAAGTACTTTTGGATCAGCTTCAAGCCATGGGTTCGGAGCTCCAGGCAGATCTGGTCTGGTCAGAAAATGCGCATACGGTTTGGGAAGAGGAGCTGGGGAATCAGGATTATAAGAACTACCCTTTTCGGGTATACGATAAGCGGGATTTCATGGCCCCTTTCGCCTCGGGCAGTTCTTCCTATGAAGCCTTAATTATTTGCCCTTGCAGCATGGGCATGGTGGGACGGATAGCGGCAGGGGTGAGCACCGACCTGATTAGTCGGGCGGCCGATGTCATGCTCAAGGAGCGCAGAAAACTCATTTGCGTCGTCCGGGAAACGCCTTATAACTTGATCCAGCTTCGGAATATGACTCAGGTGGCCGAAGCCGGGGGTATTATCTGCCCAGCCTCCCCTTCTTATTACAGCCGCCCCCAGGATTTTGAAGCCCTGGCCTATACCGTGGTGCATCGGGTGCTCCAGCTTGCGGGGATTGACCGACCGGGGTTCAGATGGCAGGAAAACGAATCATGACTATGCAATACAGTGGATCCATGGAGCGGCTACGCCGCATCATGAAGGAACTTCGGGAGAAATGTCCCTGGGATAAAAAGCAGACGCTGGAAACCCTGAGGCCGCAAACCATAGAAGAAGTCTACGAACTGGCGGATGCCCTAGATCAGGAAGATTGGGACGGCATTAAGGAAGAGCTGGGCGATTTGCTGCTCCATATTGTTTTTTATGCCCGGATGAGCGAAGAAAGGAATGGGTTTTCCTTTCCCGACCTGGTTCGGGGTGTATCGGAGAAGCTGGTGGCCCGCCACCCTCATATTTACGGAAAACAGGCCCTCCGGTCGGAAGAAGAAGTCCGGGAAAACTGGGAGAAGATCAAGATGCGCGAAGGCAAAACCTCCCTTCTTTCCGGGGTTCCCCAATCCATGCCAGCGATGACCAAAGCCAGAACCTTGCAGGAGAAAACCCGCAGTGTGGGATTCGAATGGAAGCATGCGTTCGAAGTCAAGGCTAAAGTCGATGAAGAATGGCAGGAGGTCCAGCAGGCGGTGGCCCAGGAGAAGAGGGAGGCGATCGAGGCCGAGATGGGAGATATGTTTTTTGCGCTGATCAATTATGCCCGATTTTTAGGCATCGACCCGGAACGTGCACTGGAGAAGACCAACCGAAAATTTATTTCCCGGTTTCAGCAGATGGAAGAAATGGCCCAGGAAAATGGGCAACAGATCACGGACCTGGACCTGGCAGCTCAGGATCGATTGTGGAATCTGGCAAAATCAAAAGAAAAACCCGCATAAACTGATTTGTTCCGACGTTATCCATACCCGGGATGGCTATTGCTGAGTTTACTGCTGTTTTCGGCGGTAAGCATTCTCTCTTACATCAAAAACCAGCAGCTTACGGAGCCTTATATGGCCCGGGCCGTGGAGAAGGATCTGCAAAAAAGAGAGAAGGCCCTAGCCCAGTTCGTCGAAGACCGGGACCAGATTGCCAATCTGTTTTCGGGAAGGCCCAATCTGGACATGCTGGAGTCCATCTCTGCGGAGGCCTTCTATATTTATGCCTACCATTTTGATGAGTTGATTTACTGGAATAACCAGGAAGTGCTGGAAAAATGCCCCTACCAGTCGGACGGACAGCCGCGACTTGTGGAGAATGAGCGGGGAAGTTTTGTGAAACAGTGCTTCCGATTTCCTTACCTGGACTCCAGTTTTCAACTCACCGTTCTTAGTCCCGTCGCCATACGCTATCCCTTTGAGAATGCCTACCTGCAGTCTCATTTTAAAGCCGGAGACCACATTCCGATGAGCAGCCGGATACACACGCATCCTGGCCCCGCTCGCTATGCTATAAAAAACCTGGATGGAGCGGACATTTTTTACCTGGAGTTCAGCTCCATTCCGCACCGCACCTGGGTTCCCGGAGCGAGTTTCCTTTGGCTGCTGGCCCTGGCTGCAATCCACTTTATCATCTGGCTCCAGCTCCTTACCATCTATCTCACCCGAAAGCAGCGGCCCCTGATCGGGTTTCTCATTACCCTGGGCGTCGTGCTGTTGTTCCGTTGGGTTACCTTCCAATTTGGGCTGCCTTTTAATTTGGGTTCCCTGCCCATATTTCATCCATATATTTATGCGAGCAGCTGGTTTCTCCCTTCTTTGGGAGATTTACTCATCTCGCTTTTCTGCCTTCTTTGGATCCTTGTCTTCATGATACGTCATATGCAGCGGCCGGTGATTCGTCCCCGGCCCTGGCAACGGATTTGGAGTATCGGTACATCCCTTGTTTTTGCCGCCCTCCTTGTCCTTCTCACCTATGGCTATATCTACCTGATCCGCAGCCTGGTGCTGGACTCCAACATATCCTTTTCCGTAAGTTCCTTTT
The DNA here is from genome assembly GCA_964646775.1 of uncultured Chitinophagaceae bacterium. Classification (GTDB taxonomy): domain Bacteria; phylum Bacteroidota; class Bacteroidia; order Chitinophagales; family Chitinophagaceae; genus CAYPQN01. The sequence goes on from CAZYEZ010000012.1 coordinate 21,937, forward strand.
CCACGGTCACCGCCTATACCTTAATAGGTTTACTGGCCATTGGAATGGTCACGGTGGTGTATTTCCTATTTCTATATCTGGTTTACATTCAGATGGTCGCCGTGCTTCCAGTACGGGTTTATCGATATCTGATGGTGGCCGGGGCCGGCCTGCTGCTGCTTTTTGCAATGGGCCCCGCCGAGCTCGGCCCGCTATCCTTCCTGGTGCTTTCCATACTGATCTTATGCCTGATCTTTTTTGACACGCCGGGACTCCGGTACCGTTCCGATCTCTTCGCCCCGCAGATGCTTTTTTGGGCATTTATCGTCTGCATGTTTTCCACAGGGCTGGTTCAGCATTTCCATGATGTCAAGGAAAAAGAGACCCGCAAACGCTATGCGGAAAAGGTGATCAAACAAAGAGATTATGTCACGGAATACGAGTTTAGCAACATAGCCAAGCTGATACAGAATGACCGCCAGCTAAAACGGTTTTTTCGGGCGCCTTCTTCCTGGAGCCATGCGGCCATGGAAGAGCGGTTTGAGGCACTTTATTTTGGGGGGCAGCTCGACAAGTATGAGACCCAGGTTTATTTCTTTGACCGGTCCAGGAATGCGGTTTTTCCCAGAGATGAGGTGGAGTTTTCGACGCTGGATGCACGGGTGAAGGAGGCGGCGCCGACTTCGGATCCTCGGCTGTTTTATCGGGAAAACGCCCAGGACGGGCGCTACTATATTGCGCAGATCCCCATTGATGAGATCGAGGACAGTCAACGCATTGGATATGTATTTATAGACCTGGCCACCAAAGTCTCTGGTGGCGAATCGGTGTATCCAGAATTATTGCATCCGGGCAATATCGAGCCCTTAGGTAAAGGACTGGGCTATTCTTTCGGGGTCTATGTAAACCAGCATCTGATTACCCAAGGTGGGGACTATTCCTTCTCTGTTTACCTGCCCCAGGACACTTTCACCCAGGTTTATAACTTCATGAGCTGGGAGGGCTCTTCGGAACTTTGGTATAAACCAGACTCGTCGAAGACCGTCATTGTGATCCGTTTTTATAAGCTCTGGCTGGAGGTGATCACGCTGTTCTCCTACATGTTTGGCGTCCTTATGCTCATCGTAGGAACCATCTTTTTGTATCGCTGGGGGCTATCGCTGTTTACCCGGCCCAAGAAAGCGAGCAAGTACCTGAACATGACCATGCGCAGTCGGATCCACCTATCCATGCTGGGCATTGTGCTGGTATCATTCCTCATTATTGGCCTGGTGACCATCGTCTTCTTCCGGCTTCAGTATCGCCAGTCTGGGATCACGAAGCTTCGCTCTACCATGCAGGTCGTAGAACGCCTAACCTGGCAGGAGTTATCAAAGCGAGGGGCTTTTGAGGGCCACGGATCTTTCGCCTCCCTGGCCAAATCTTCGGGGTTTCGGTACTTTATTTCGGGGCTGGCCTCCACCCACGGACTCGATATCAACTTATTTGGTCCGGATGGAAGCTTGCTGGTTTCCTCTCAGGAAAATATTTATGACAAGATTCTGCTATCCCGGCTAATGCCCCAAAAAGCCTATACGGAATTGACGCGCATGAACAGCACCCTGGTGGTGGAAAATGAGCAGATCGGGGGCCTGCGTTATTTATCCAGTTATGTGCCGGTAAAAGATGAGAAAGGCAAAACTTTTGGGTATCTAAACGTTCCGTTCTTTTCCTCTGAAAAAGAACTCAACTTTCAAATCTCCAATATCCTAGTGGCCCTGATCAATCTCTATTCTTTCATTTTCCTGGTCTCGGGATTGATTACCGTTATTATCATGCGCCGATTGACCCGCACTTTGGGCATGATGATTGGCCAGTTTGGACGGCTGAACCTAAGCAGTAACGAACTCATTGACTGGCCCTATGATGATGAAGTCGGATTATTGGTTACGGAGTACAATAAAATGGTGAAGAAGCTGGAAGAGAATGCGGCGCTGCTTGCTCGCAATGAACGAGAAATGGCCTGGCGGGAAATGGCAAGGCAGGTCGCCCATGAGATTACGAACCCACTCACCCCCATGAAACTAAACATTCAGTATCTCCAGCAGGCGCTACAGAAAGGGCATCCGCGGCCAGAGGCTTTGATCCGGCGGGTCTGCGAATCGCTGATCGAACAGATCGACAACCTGAGTTATATCGCCTCGGAATTCTCCAACTTTGCGAAAATGCCCGAGGCCCGTCCAAATAAGCTCGTCATCAATGATTTACTGGAAACCGCCCTGGCTTTGTACCGGAACGAGGAAAACCTAGCTCTTTATACGGAAATACCCGCCGCCCCTCTGATTGTCTACGCAGATCGCTCCCACCTCATCCGCGTTTTTAATAACCTTTTGGAGAATGCGGTACAGTCCATTCCGGAAGACCGGGAAGGCATCATCCGCGTTGTGATGCGGCGTGAAGGAGATTATGTGCGGATTACCATCCAGGACAATGGAACCGGCATACCCGAAGAAGCGCTGTCCAAAGTGTTTCAGCCCTACTTTACGACCAAATCCACGGGAACGGGGCTGGGACTTGCCATGACCCGAAAGATGATTGAATTTTGGAACGGTTCGATTGGTTTCGAGACGGAACCAGGAAAGGGAAGTCAATTCTATATTCGTCTGCCCTTGGCGGATGCAGAGGCGTCCCAGACCTGAACCTCCCGCTGAAGTTCCAGGCCAAATAAATCCCTTACCGATTCCATAATTCGCTGCGAGAGCTCGAGGATTTCTTCGCCGCGGGCACCCCCATAATTTACGAGCACCAAGGCCTGGCGGTCGTGAACCCCACAGGGTCCTTGTCGATATCCTTTCCAGCCGGCTTTTTCGATCAGCCAGGCGGCGGGGAGTTTGACCTGCTGCGCATCGACGGGATAGAAAGGCAGATCGGGATAAAGTTGCCGCAAGGTCAAAGCCTTGTCGAGATCCAAGATCGGATTTTTGAAAAAACTTCCTGCATTGCCTATCCGGGCAGGATCAGGGAGTTTGGTTTGGCGGATATGACGCACCATTCTTGATATGTCATGAATCGTCGGATCTTCAATTCCTTCCTGGGTCAGCGCCTGGTCCAGGGCGGCGTATTCCCGTCGGATCTTAGGTTTTTTTTGGAGGCGAAATATAACCGAACTGAGGAAGTACCTCCCCTTCCAGGCTCTTTTGAACTGACTGTCACGGTACCCAAACGCGCATTGATCCCCGGATAGCAAAACTTCCTCCCCCAGGACCCAGTCCCAGGCGCGGACTCCTGCAATGATCTCCTTCACTTCCACCCCATAAGCGCCGATGTTCTGCATGGGAGCGGCGCCCACGGTGCCCGGGATCAAGGACAGGTTCTCCGCCCCTCCCCATTCCCGGGCTAAGGCATACTGTACGAAATCGTCCCATATTTCACCGCTGGCGGCTTCCACCTCAGCGACCTCTCCGTCGGTTCTGATTTCTTTAATCCCCTTGAGTCGGTTGTGGATTACCCATCCCTTCTGGGGCCCGCAGATGAGCACATTACTTCCTCCTCCCAGAACCTGAAGCCGGCCTTCAAGGGCCAGATTCTGGAGGTCGGGCAGCTCCTTCACCTCATGTATTTCCTTAAACCTATGGGCAGGTTCATCAATGCCGAAGCTGTTTAGGGTACGCAAAGGATGGTCAGAAATCCAGGACATGGGGCAAAAATAATCTAATTCCAAGCTCAGAGACGAAGCCAGTCGCCGAACTTTTCTGGATCAAGCTGAATCCCCAGTCCGGGTGCTCGGGGATCGAGAATGGGCTGCCCGGTTTCATAGCTTAATCCGGTTCCCAGGTCCTGGCCAAGCAATAGGGGGCCATCGAGGTCGGCAAAATCCGCAAGCCCAAGGAAAGGTACGGCGGCGGCCGTGCCGATGCTGGACTCGCAGAAAGACCCGATCATGATGCGTGCATTTTTTTTCCGGGCTGCGGCAATCAGATGAAGACAGGGGCTGATACCACCCAACTTGCTCAGCTTGATATTGATGCCGTCAAAACTTTCCATACAGCGGTCAAGATCCTCGGCCGTTTGCAGACTCTCATCGGCAATCAGTGGGATGATGTTATGGGATTTGAGGTGGGCCATGTCTTCCCATGCCTCCCGCGGTAGCGGCTGCTCCAAGAGTGTAACTCCCAGTTTTCGTAGCTCAGGAAGGAGGCGGAGTGCATCGTCGGCCTCCAGGGACTCATTTGCGTCGACGCGAAAAGGGGCGTCCGTTTCCCGACGCAGGGCTTCGATTAGGGTGATGTCGTCGGCTTGGCCGATCTTAAGCTTATAAATGGGCCAGGGGTGCGTTCGGATTTTTTCTAATAGCCGATCGATCGCATCGATGCCAAGGGTATAATCGGTTTGGACACCATGACGATGGGGCAATCGAAACAGCTGATAGAGTGGACGGCGTTGAATTTTTGCGAATAGGTCCCAGGCCGCCATATCCAAGGCAGAAATCAAGAAGGGATCATCCCCCATGAGGTGATGGAGATAGTGATGAAACCGCTGAGGGTCAATCAGCGCATGTTGACAGATCCCTTTCTCGTGTCGGGCCAACCTTTCTATCATGCTTTCCAAATCCTGCTGGTAATAAGGGATGGCGGTGACCTCTCCATATCCTTCTTTCCCTGTGGGACTGGTTAAGCGGAGGATCAGCGTGGGCTGTGTTTCCCTTCTCCCTTTGGAGAGAACAAAAGGAAATTCGAAGGGGAGTTCGAAGTGCTGATAGGACAAGTCAAGCATTCGATAAAATTGCGACTATTTTTGCGGGAAGAAAAATTCCTTACCACATGCCGAAACTTCCGCTTTGGGTCTTTGGGGTCCTGGCCCTTTTTCTTGCTTCCGCCGTTCGCATTGATATTATGGATATTGATGCAAGTCAGTACGCGGAGATCAGTCGGGAAATGATGGAATCCGGATCCTATCTCCAGATTTTTGATCGAGGCCGCGATTATTTGGATAAGCCTCCTTTCCTGTTTTGGATATCGGCCCTGGGGATGAAACTCTTTGGCGTTAATAATTTTGGTTACAAGTTCCCTTCGATCCTTTTTGCGCTCTGGGGAATCTATGCGACTTACAGGCTGGGGAGGCTGCTTTATGGGGAGGCTGCCGGTCGTATGGCCGCCTTTATTCTGGGGACCTGTCAGGCCATGTTTCTGATGACCAATGACATTCGGACGGATACCGTGCTAACCAGCTGGGTAATCACCGCCTTGTGGATGATTCGGGAAGCCGAACGAACGCGAAAGTGGTACTACGTTTTAGGCGGAACGCTTTCTCTGGCTTGCGGGATGATGAGCAAGGGGCCGATCGCATTATTTGTGCCCATTTTCGCATTTGGTTTTGACTGGTTCATGCGTCGGGATTGGAAAAGGATTTTCTCTCCCTACCATTTGCTGGATGTAGTTTTGGTAGCTTTATTCTTAATCCCCATGAGTTGGGGACTTTACCAGCAATTCGATGCGCAGCCCGAGAAGATCATCCACGGAGAACAAGGGGTATCGGGACTCCGTTTTTTCTATTGGTCTCAGAGCTTTGGCCGTATCACGGGCGAAAGCCCCTGGGATCATGGCGCCGGGCTGGATTTTCTCTTTGTGAATATGCTTTGGGCTTTTCTGCCCTGGATTCTGGTTTTTGTTCCTGCCATACTCTATCGGAGCTTCCAGCTGTTCAGGCAGAGATTCCGCGCTCTGCCCGGACAGGAATGGCTAAGTTTTGGCGGTTTTGTACTAAGCTATTTTGCCTTGGGTCTCTCCCGCTATCAGCTGCCCCATTATTTGTTTGTCGTCTATCCTTTGGCCGCCATCCTTGTGGCCGCTTTTTTAAAGGAAGCCTATGAGCAAGGCATGCATAAAGGCTTTCTCCGATGGTTTCGACCAACAGCTATGGTCGTGGGCGCTTTGATTTGGGGGGTGGTTGCCGTCCTTCTGTTCTGGGTTTTCCCCTCCGGTATTCGACTCTGGCCATGGTGGATCCTCGCCCTTGGGCTTTGGCTTTGGTTTATTACCCATCCCGGTATAAAACCTCGGGCTTTCTGGGCCCTGGCCCTGGCCATCATCGGTGCCAACCTTTCCCTGACCCATCATTTCTATTATGAACTCATGAAGTATCAAGTCGGGAACCAGGTAGGCCGATACATTCAGGAGGAGGGCATCGATCCAAGTCGCCTTGGATTTCAGCAGATCCATGATCCCCTGAATTCGTTGCACTACTATAGCCAGCACCCGATCCCGGAACTGGATCCCCAAGAAGAGAGCCTCGATCGAATCCGGAAATATCCCTATCGTTTGATGGGAGAGGAGGGGTACCATGCGCTTTTGGAACAGGGTGCTTCTTTTGATCTGCTGAAAACCGGGCCCTTTTTTAAGGTCAGTGAACTGACCCCCGCTTTTCTTGACCCCCGAACCCGAGAGCATGCCTGCGATAGATATTATCTGATTCATTGGCGGATTGCCACCGACCCAGATACTTAGGGGTTGCTAAATAACTAACCCGTTTCGTTGAACTAAACGCCCCAAAT
>CAZYEZ010000013.1:0-28325 GCA_964646775.1 uncultured Chitinophagaceae bacterium
GTTTGCCCTGGCCGGTGTTGGAATGGTTCTGGGGGCGATTACTTTTGTATTAGGTCAGAAGCACTATCAAGGCCATGGTCTCCCCCCAGATCCCGAACGCCTTTATCGAAAAAAATACGGGCCGTTTTCGAACTTACATCTCGTGATCATCGGCACTTTAGCGACCATACCCCTATTCTATCTATTGTTGACCAACCCTCAGATTGTGGGTATCCTCCTTGCGGGTACCGCAGTCTATGTCCTGTATATATTGATATCGTCGGGGATTAAAGGGGGGCCGGTACTTCGGGATCGCATGCTCGCCTTGATCCTGCTGATGTTTTTCAACATCGTCTTCTGGGCATGTTTTGAGCAGGCCGGATCTTCGTTGACGCTTTTTGCCGACCGGAATGTGAACCGGGTGGTATTTGGCTACGAGATTGGTGCTGCTACAACCCAGTTTTTTAATCCTTTGTTCATTCTGATTTTTGGTTCGCTGTTTTCCGTGATGTGGGTTAAGCTTTCCAAAATGGGTCGCAACCCCAATATTCCCATGAAGTTTGGGCTGGGGATCATGCAACTGGGATTGGGCTATCTCGTGGTCTGGATCGCGGGGGCCTTCTTTGTAAGCCCTGAGTATACGGTGCCGTTGGCGACGCTATTCTTCCTTTACATGCTGCATACGACCGGGGAGCTTTTCCTATCTCCCATCGGACTTTCGATGGTTACCAAGCTGGCACCTAAACAAATGACGGGTTTAGTGATGGGGGCCTGGTTTCTTTCCATTGCAGGAGCGAACTATGTGGCGGGCGTGATTGCCAAGCTCACCGGAGCCGAGCAGAATGCCGATGGAACCGCTGCTTCGCCGGCCCAAAGCCTGGATCAGTATGTCGATGTGTATACGCAGATGGGACTGATTACCGTAGGAATCGGATTGTTCCTTGTCATCTGTTCCAAGCCACTTAACCGACTGATGCACGGGATTCGGTAATTCGCCCGATCATGCTTAAAGCCTCCGTCTATGAGTTTCGCAAGGGGTAGCTTGGAAGAGATTCAGAATTTTAAAGGGAAGTACCCCAAACAGCTGTATATCCTGTTTTTTACAGAGATGTGGGAGCGCTTTACCTTTTATGGGATGCGCGCCCTGCTGATTCTTTTTATGATCTCCGGGGCTTCTTTCCCTGCTTTCGGAGATGAAAAAGCCAATCTTACCTATGGCGCCTATCAGGCCCTGGTTTACGCCATGCCGGTCTTTGGCGGGATGTTGGCCGATCGGGTGATGGGCGCGCGCAAAGCCATCGTCTGGGGAGGGATCCTGATGGCAGCGGGAAATTTTGTCTTGACGATCCCCGACAGCCTCTGGGGATTTTACCTGGGTATGGCTTTCATCGTCGTTGGGAACGGCTTTTTCAAGCCGAATATTTCCTCGATGGTCGGACAGCTCTATAAACCCGATGACCCGCGCCGGGATGCGGGATTCTCCATGTTCTATATGGGGATAAACATTGGTGCATTTCTAGGCAGCCTCTTATGTGGATGGATCGGCCAAACCTATAACTGGCATCTGGGATTTGGGTTGGCGGGATTATTTATGATTCTGGGTTTGATTGTTTTTCGGACTGGAGAAAAGAATCTGGGACCGATCGGGATCGCTCCGGATGCGACCAGTTTCCAAATGATCCATCGCCGCAAAAGCATAGATCTTGCGATCAAAATAGGCAGTCTGCTTGCCATTCCCTTATTTGCCCTCATTCTCTTTTATTACCAGGTCATGGGAACGCTGTTCGTGCCCTTTGGCTTGCTGGCGCTCGGCTATATTCTTTATCTGGCGGGCAAAGAGCCCCTGGAGGCACGGCTTAAGCTGTTTGCAGCTTTGGTTATGATTATATTTTCCATCCTTTTCTGGGGATTTTATGAACAGGGAGGGGGATCATTGAATCTGTTTGCCGCCCGGAATGTGAACATGAACTTCTTTGGTATTGAATTGGCTTCTGCGGCCGTTAACAATGCGGTGAACCCCGTATGGGTGATCTTTCTAAGCCCCGTCTTTGGTTATATCTGGATCACGCTAGCTAAAAGAAAAAAGGAACCCAGGACACCGGTGAAGTTTTCGCTGGGATTAATTCTACTGGGAATTAGCTTTTACGTCTTTGTAATCGGGGGCATGCTTGCCGGGGTCGATGGGAAAATTTCGCTGGGCATTTTCATACTGGGTTACTTTGTCATGTCCAGTGGGGAACTTTGTCTTTCGCCCATTGGTCTGTCCATGATCACCAAACTATCGCCGGCCCGAATGGTGGGACTGATGATGGGAATGTGGTTCTTGGCATCTGCCTTTGGGCAGTACGTGGCCGGATGGGTGGGGACCTTAATGTCGATTCCCAAGGAAGAAGGGGAAGTGAGCGGGATGGTTGTCAATCCTGTAGAAACCTTACCGGTCTACATGTCGGTATTTGAGACCATTGCCTACGTTTCCGTCGGAAGTGGCATATTGTTGCTCTTGCTCTCGCCCTTATTGCGTCGTTGGATGAAGGAAGTGCATTAGAGAGGCTAAATTTGCAGCAAAAGCGGAAACGAACCGGTTATGAAGAAATTTGCCTTGATTGTAGCTGCGGGCGAAAGCCGACGCATGGGGGGCTCGGTTCCTAAGCCCTTCCAGCAAATTGCAGGGAAGCTCGTCCTTTATTATTCCATGCGTGCGTTTTGGGAAGCCTTCCCGGAGGCGGAGATGGTGGTGGTTCGACCTCCGGATTATCATCAGCAGATTTCCCAGATGGCGGAAGCCTGGGCAGACAAAAAGCTCAAGCAGGTAGATGGGGGTAGAACGAGGTTTCAAAGCGTTCGGCAGGGTCTGGCCTCCATCGAAGAGGAAGGGGTGGTCTGGGTTCATGATGCCGCCCGTCCTTTGGTTCGACCCGCATTGATTCGGCGCCTCTATGAGGACTGTTTGCGCCAGGGTTCAGCCATTCCAGTCATTCCAGCCATTGACAGTTATCGACAACTGGAAACCGAGGGCGGCTCCCGGTCCTTGGATCGAACGGCCCTGCGCCTGGTACAAACGCCGCAGACTTTTATGCGCTCCACCTTGCTGGAGGCGATGGCCCAGGAAGAGCGGGAGACCTTCACCGATGAGGCCACCGTGGTAGAGCACCTGGGCCGATCCGTTTTCTTATCCGAAGGCCAAACGGACAATATGAAGATAACCTGGCCGGGGGATCTGTCGGTCGCCGAGGCCTTAATCCAAAGAGAAGGTCGATGAGATATGGTTATCTGGGGGTTTTTCTGTGGCTGCTTTATACTGGAACCGCAGCGGCGCAGGTTCGTGACAGCAGCTTGTTTGCCTATCCCATTCAACTGGATGAACTGGTGGTCCGGGCCCAGTCTTCTGGCTGGGACTTAGATGGATTCATCCGAAGAGTCAAGGAGGATACCAGTTTTTACAAAGCTTTCAAAACCTTGCGTCTGGTTCCTTATGAAGCCAGCCATGATTTTCAGGTTCGAAATCAGGCGGGTCAGCCGATCGCCCGCTATGAGGCGAGAACCAGGCAATACCGGCAGGATGGATGCCGATCGATGGAATGGTTGGATCAGCAGGTTCAGGGGAAGTTCTTCAAATCCAATGGGGATTATCGATATTATACCGCCTCGCTCTACGATCATCTGTTTTTTACCGAAGGTCGGGTCTGTGGCGAGGATAATTTGGTGGGACCCGAAACGGAACCAAAGGGCAAAGGGCGGATGGAGAAACATAAGGACCAGCTTAAACAGATCATGTTCAATCCGGGATCTCGAACCGCATCCATTCCATTTCTTGGAGATCGCACCCGCCTGTTTGAAGCACCTTTGGCCGATTACTATGATTATTCGCTCCGTGTGGTCCTTTTTGAAGGAACCCCCTGTTATGTCTTCGAGGCGATCGTGAAACCCCCCTTTGCCGACCGAGTCGTCTACCAGCAGCTTACGACCTGGTTCGACCAGGAGCATTATAGGATTCTAAAAAGAAACTATCATATTCAGTACGAGACCCTGATTTATGATTTCGATGTAAAGATCGAGGTAGAAATGACCCGCTATCAAGGGGAGCTGGTTCCCCGATCCATGACTTATGATGGAGACTGGCATATATTCGGCAGGAAAAGGGAACGGGTAGGTTTTAAGACACGAATCCATTACGATTGATGTAACTTTGGAGGCGGTCTAAAACCGCCAGAAACACCTTGATTTCTCCGAAGTCCATAGACGAAGTTTTATACCGCGCCGATATTGTGGAAGTGGTAGGGCAGTTCGTACGCCTGAAAAAGCGTGGCAGCAACTATATTGCGAACTGCCCCTTTCACCAGGAGAAGACCCCAAGCTTTTCGGTTTCAGCCACCAAGGGTATTTTCAAATGCTTTGGTTGTGGCCAGGGCGGTAATGTGGTCAGTTTCCTGCAGGAACATGAGAAACTAAGCTATCCGGAGGCCATCCGATGGCTTGCTCAGTATTATCAGATTACGCTCGAGGAAACGGATCGCAGTCCCGAGCAGCAGCAGCGTCATTTTGCCGAAGAGAGCCTGCGCATCCTCAATGAATTCGCGGCCCAATATTTCAGTGATCAACTCCATAATCATCCGCAGGGGCGCGCCGTCGGCCTGAGCTATTTTCTTGAAAGGGGGTTTTCTGCGAAGACGATAGAGCGATTCCGTTTGGGATACGGATTGAGCGAATCGTCCTCCTTCTATACGGCGGCCAAGGAAAAGGGGTTTGATGCGGATTTGATGGCGGATGCCGGATTGATACGAAAAAAAGGAGACCAATGGATAGACAGCTATAGAGAGCGGGTTGTGTTTCCGATTTTGGGATTAAGTGGTCGGGTTTTAGGATTTGGTGCCCGGATCCTGGGAAAGCATGATCGGGCACCGAAATACGTCAATACCCCGGAAAATGCCCTCTATGTAAAAAGTCGCGTCCTCTATGGGATTTATCAGGCCCGGGCCGCCATAACCCGAGAGGATGAATGTTTGCTGGTCGAGGGATATACCGATGTCATCTCCCTTCACCAGGGGGGACTCGAGAATACGGTGGCCAGCAGCGGAACGGCGCTTACCGCCGACCAGCTCCGGCTCATCGGGCGCCTGACCCGGCAGCTCACCATCCTTTATGACGGGGATACGGCAGGGATAAAAGCAGCCATCCGGGGGTTGGATATGGCATTGAGTCAGGGATTTAGGGTGAAGCTGGTTTTGTTCCCCGAGGGGCAGGATCCCGACAGTGCCTTGCGTCAATGGGGCGCTGCGCGACTCCATCAGTATATTCAGGAAAACAAGGTGGACGCGATTGAATTTCGCTTGCGGGTCGGAGAGCAGGAAGTGGGGAATGATCCCATTCGCAAGACGAATTTGATCAATGAAATGGCCGAAACCATTTCCCATATTAGCCGGGCTGAAGATTTTGCACTTCAGGGGTATTATGCCCGGGAGGCAAGCCGAAAACTGGGGGTGGATGAAGCGGGTTTCCTCCATCTGATCAACAAGTACATCCGAGAAAGGCTGGGTAAGGAAGTCCGGGTTCAGGAGCGGGAAGCCCTGATGAAGGAGCGGGAGCATTTGGAGCCCCCCGCCGAGACGGACCAAGCGGTGGAGGATCCGCTATTGGGCAGGAACGAAGAGGTCAATCAGGAATGGGATTTGATTCGGGTACTCATTGAGCACGGCCATAAGCCCCTGCGGGATCAAGGTCCGGTTTCCGAGTTTATCGCCCAATCGGTAGACAGCGAACTGATTCGGTCCTCAGAGGTCTCCCGCCTGTACCGGAGCTATTATTCCCAACTTGAAGCCGAAGGGAAGCACCCGGATCCCAGCTTTTTTTCGAACCATCCCGAAGAGGGCATTCGCAAGCGGATCGCCTCCTTGTTGCATGCACGCCATGAAATCAGTCCTAATTGGAAGGAGGTATACGGCATTGAATCCATACATATGGAAGCTCCCTATATTTTAGAAGTGGAAAGCAGCCTTGCCTATTTTGAAATGCGGAAGCTTAAGGCGATTCAGGCGGATCTACTGGAAGCTTTGAAGAACGAAAAGGATGAGCGAAGACTGGTAAATCTGATCCGCCGTCAAATGGAACTCAAGGAAACGGAGGCGGAAATCCTCCGCCGTATGGGAACGGTAATCATCAAGCAAAATCCATCTTAATGGGTCGAATCTTGGCCATCGACTGGGGAAAAAAGCGAACCGGGCTGGCGGTCACGGACCCTCTTCGCCTGATTGCCCGGCCCCTCGATTGGGTCGAAACCCGCGAGCTGATCGGATATATCAAGGCCTATATGCGCAAGGAGCCCGTCGATGAGGTGATTATCGGATATCCATTAAATCTGGACGGGTCCCCGACCCATGCAACGGCCCCGGTTGAAAAGTTCATCGGCAAGTTTCAGCATGTATTTCCTGATCTTCCGATCCACAAAGTCGACGAAGCCTTTAGCTCGCGTTGGGCGCAGGAGCAGATGCTGGACATGGGTATGTCGAGGTCTCGTCGCCAGGAGAAGGGAATGGTGGATCAGATTGCCGCCACCCGCATGCTGCAGGAATACCTGGAAAGCGCCGGCTAATTCGTACCTTTGTCTCCAGATTAATGCCTCCCTATAAACTTTAGTTTTCTTATGATTCTACCCATCGTGGCTTATGGACACCCTGCCCTGCGTCGGCCGACGCGGGAAGTAAGTCCGGACCATGCAGACCTGGATCAACTGATTGAGAATATGTGGGAAACCATGTATCACAGTAATGGCGTGGGGATCGCAGCCCCTCAAGTAAACCAGTCCTTGCGCTTGTTTGTTGTAGATACCCTTCAGTTGGTGGAGTCCTTTGATGAGGAAGACAAGGCGGAATTTCCCGATGAAAAAGGAATCAAGGAAGTATTTATCAATCCCCAAAAGCTCGATGAGTCCGGGGAACTCTGGCCTTATAACGAAGGGTGCCTGAGCATTCCCAAGATCCGGGAGGACATCAAAAGAAAGGAAAGGGTTAAGCTTCGCTACTGGAATGCCGATTTTGAAGAAAAGGTTGAAGAGTTCGAAGGGGTTACCGCCCGCGTTCTACTACATGAGTACGACCATATAGAAGGTAAATTATTCATCGATTACCTCTCCCCATTAAAAAAGCGGCTGATCCGCAAAAAACTAGAAGATATTTCCTCGGGGCGCATGCGCGTGGATTATCGCATGCTGCTGCCTTGATGAAGGCCGCTCGGCTTTTAACCCGCTTCGTTCGTTCTCTGGGTCGAGGCGTGGTCGATGATGTATTGGGCCATCGAGGACACGGACCCCAAGACCTTTCTTCCCTCCCGCGCATCGGTGATGCGAATGCCATAATTTCTTTCCAGCAATACCATGAGCTCCAGGGAGTCAATGCTATCGAGTCCTAAGCCTTCGCCAAACAAGGGCGCATCATCGTTGATGTCTTCGGGCTTCATCTCCTGAAGGTTCAAGGCTTCAATGATCTGGACTTTCAGATCTTGTTTAAGTGTTTCTAGGTTCATGATGTCTAAAGATTAGGCGAAGGCCTCGGCCATGATTTTTTCCTGCTGTTCCTGGTGAATACGGGCAAATCCCGTGGCCGATGCGGCACTGGCCGGACGGCTAATGATTGAAAAAGGCAAAGGCAGATTCATTTTAAGGAAGCTGGCTGCCCCCATGTTTAGCGGCTCTTCCTGAACCCATACCCATTCGGCCTGGGCGTATTTAGCTTGGAGGGCCTTCAACTGCTTCAACGGAAGCGGATAGATCTGTTCCATTCGAACAATGGCCAAGTCTTTGCGTTTTTCTTTTTTCTGTTTCTCGCTCAGATCAAAATAAATCTTTCCAGAGCAGATCAGCAGTTTTTTAACCTTTTTAGGATCTGGATTCGTCGGATCGTCGATGACTTCCTGAAAGCCGCCATGGGTAAAGGCTTCAATCGGAGACTGAGCCCGCACCTGACGAAGATTCGCTTTGGGGGAGAAGTTTATCAGCGGCTTGCGGAAATCCCAGGCCAGCTGGCGGCGGAACATATGAAACAAGTTTGCCGCCGTCGTAATATTGGTGACGATGATGTTATATTCGGCGCTGAGCTGCAGGAAGCGTTCCAGTCTAGCCGAGGAGTGTTCGGGCCCCTGCCCTTCGTACCCATGAGGGAGGAGGAGGACCAAGCCACTCATTTTCTGCCATTTGGTCTCGGCGGATACGATATACTGATCAATAACGGTTTGGGCACCATTGGCAAAGTCTCCAAACTGTGCTTCCCAAATGGTTAAGGTGTCCGGATTGGCAATCGAGTACCCGTATTCAAAGCCCAGGACAGCAAATTCGCTGAGTAGAGAGTTATAAATTTGAAATTCCCCGCCCTCTTTTCCTGCTTTTTCCAGGCGATGATAGGTTTGGGCATTGGTTTCATCATGAATTACGGCATGACGATGAGAAAAAGTGCCGCGCTCGACATCCTGGCCGCTCATACGCACCGTTTTGCCTTCGGCAATCAGGGAGGCATAGGCCAGCAGTTCCCCGGTCGACCAATCGAGCATATGCTCTTTTTCAAAGAGGCGCTTTTTATCGTCGAGCAGACGGGTGATTTTTTTCAGGGGCTTCAGATCCGCAGACAGGGTCATGATGCCATGGAAAAGTTCTTCGAGCCGCTCCTTTGTGATAAATGTATCCGGCGAGGCTTCAAAATCTTCGGGTTTGGACTTTCTGAGGTTTTTCCAAGCCAGCTCAGGAAGCTGCAATTCATAGGGCGTCGCTTTCTGCTTGACTTCATCGAGCCGCTGCTGGAGTTCATCCCAAAACTGGTCTTCCATTTCCTTGGCCAACTTCACGGCCTGTTCATCTCCATTGCGAAGCAGCGATTGGGTATAGACTTCCCGTGGGTTGGGGTGTTTTTTGATCAGGTGATACATCTTCGGCTGCGTAAAGCTTGGGTCGTCGCCCTCATTATGGCCGTGACGACGATAGCAGACCATGTCGATGAATATATCCTGATGGAATTTTTGTCGATACTTCACCGCGAGGGCCGCTGCTTTTACCACCATCTCCGGGTCGTCCCCGTTCACATGAATGACGGGGGCTTGCACCATGGCCGCGATGCTTGTACAGTAGTCGGCCGAGCGGGCGTCGTCGAAGTCGGTGGTGAAGCCGATCTGGTTATTGATCACAAAGTGAATCGTGCCACCCGTATGGAACCCATCGAGGCGACTCATTTGCATGAGTTCATAGACCACCCCCTGGCCTGCCAGGGCGGCGTCCCCATGAATCAGTATGGGCAGGACTTTATCATAGGCCTTATTGTACAGCAGATCTGCTTTCGCTCGAGCAAACCCGGCGACCACCGCGCCCACCACTTCTAGGTGGGAAGGGTTGGGGGTGAGCTGAACATTCAACGTATTCCCCGATGCGGTCTTGATATTGGATCGAAAACCAAGATGGTACTTGACGTCACCGCTGCCCATGGTCGTATCCGGGGGCATATTCCCTTCGAATTCGGAAAAGATCTGTTCATAAGTCTTTTCCAGGGTGTTGGCCAAAACGTTTAAACGCCCTCGGTGAGCCATGCCAATCACGACCTCCTGTACCCCGGCTTGAGCACTTTGGTCCAAAATGATATCCAGGGCCGGAATGGTGCTTTCCCCTCCTTCGAGGCTAAAGCGTTTCTGGCCAATATATTTGGTGTGAAGGAACTTTTCAAAGATGACGCCTTCATTGAGTTTTTTTAGCACCCGGAGTTTCTGCTCCAGCGGAATCTCTTCCTCCACCATGGCCTCGAAAGCGTCCTGTACCCATTTGCATCGATCGTGATCGTTAATATAGGTAAACTCGATGCCTACATCCCCCGCATAAATCTTCTTAAGCCGGGCCAGGATTTCAGCGAGAGAAGCGCCTTCCAGACCAATATAGGCCCCCGATTGGAATCGGGTGCCCATGTCGTTTTCATCCAGGCCAAAATGGTGCAGATCAAGGTAGGGGCGCCGATCCTTTCGCGGTCGGATGGGATTGGTGGTGGCCACCAGATGCCCTCTTTTTCGATAGGAACGTATGAGGCGGTAAACCCCTACTTCCTTGGCAATCTGGTTCCAGTCAGGGGCACCCTGCCCTTCGGTAGCCAGCCGGGATCCATTTCCTGAATCCGCCGTGGTTCTTGCAAAATCAAAGCCCTCAAAGAACTTCTTCCATTCAATGTCTACAGATTGAGGGTTCGATAAAAAATCCTTGTATAAGGACTCGATGTAAGCGGGGTGAGCGCTCATAACATAAGAAAAGTCTTTCATTCCTAAAGACGCGTGTGGTTTGTTTTCTCTTTTGAATGTCTTTTTTTACCCAAGGGCGTAGAAGACGCTAACAAAGGTAATGGCAAAAAGGGAATGTGGCAATCAATTCCTTCCTGAATCACTAATTATAGCAAATTTTTGATGAATTTAATTGACTAATTCCCATGTGAACCCAAATCGGATCATCAAATCCGTGCCTGGGTACCCCGGTGCGAAGGCTGTATTCGGCTGACCCAGCAATCGTTGCATTTGATCGGCCATGATATAGGCCCGAAACCGTTTGACCTGAAAATTGAAAAAAGCAGCGATTTCCCCCCAGGAATCCACTTTTTCACCTTCCCGATAATAGTATTGCATATATAAAGGCAAATAACCAGGAGGCGTGAAAGCACTATGGTACCGAAATTCGACGCCCGATGCGATGCGAAGGGGGGACTGGAATAAGCGACGCTCCACACTGAGCTGGTGCCGGCCCCAAACGGGGGGCAGCTGGACGGGACCCTGCCCCGCATTCTGCTGGTAGAGGATCTCATTGCGCAGGACCAGAGATCGCCAATAAAAATTTTTCTGCAGCCCGGCTTGTAGGATGGAAAACGGGGAAGCCTGATGGTAGCGCCCTTCTCCATCCAGGTAAAGATGGTCTACGAGGAGATGGTATCGAAAAACGAGGGAGGTCTTTATCGGCTGAAGGGAAAGTCGGGCATAGGCCTGGCTTCGTTTTTCCGATTTCAAGGATTCGGAGCGGTGAAAATAGGAGAAGTGAATCTCCTGGGCGCGATAAGGGGCGATGGAAACGGTCTGGGTAACCCCGACCTGGAGGGTGCCAAGCGATTCCCATCGCCGCCCACCCTCAAGCTTAAGTTCCGTGTTCCCCGTGGCGGGGCCACCCAAAAAGAATCGAGCCTGTCCGCCATAAATCCAGTTCTGGCCTTCTTGGATTTCCCTTTGAATATCTCCGGCTAGATACGGGGAGGAATACATTTGTTCCGCATAACGCTGAGGTCCGGCTTCGGTCGAAAAGCGGTCAAGCTGGAATCCAAGGCCGGCGCGAATGCGCATGCGCTGTCCCTCGCGACCTAGATATCCTTGGATGTAGACTCGGTTGTCGATCCGGAGCGCGCGCTGAATCCGCCATAAGGAATCTGAACCTTTAGGGAGAAACCCATGAGAGAATACCGGTGCGTAGCGCAGGGAATCGGGGCGTAAATCCTTGAAGTCCTGTTTCTCCGATTGGATTTCCAGTTGATGGCCGATGCCGAACACCGGATTAAACTGGACTTGAAACTGGGTGCTGTCCGCATTGTATACCGTGTCCGTGGGCCCGAACTGATACTGATGTTCCCATCGCCATGCAGCCTGGCGATACTTGTTGCTTACGGGAGAGCGCCGATGAGAGCCCAAAGATCCGAAGTCATCCTGTTGAAAGACCACGGGGATGCTTTTCCTTTCTCCGTATTCAGCTAAAGAAAGGAAGGAGTCAGAAACAATGCCGCCGTTCTCATCTTGCTGGTAATGATTGTATACGAACCCTGTTTTCACTTCGTACTTCTGGTTCCCGCTTTTATATTGCGAACTCAGAAAAGCATGGTCATGGTTGGTTCGCTGGATTTGGTAGAATCCCAATGAGGTGATTTTTCGATAGCCCAGGGCCAGATTCCAGGCGGGATCAATATTTTGCGTGTGCAGGATTTCGGCGGTCTGTTCCTGCTTGCTTCCCAGCTCATATCGAAATACCGAATAGGGTCGGTTGGTCTGATAATAAGGGAGGCTATCGAGCAAAAAGCCATATGGATCAAAAAGTCGGTATCCCAAGCGAGGTCCAGCATCCATATCTGGCTGGAATATCAGCGACCGGGTGGCCGACCCATGATTACCCAAGTTACGCAAGGCCGGCTGGAGGAATCGATGGCGGTGGATAAGGTGAATGGAAGTGTCCGGGTGATGAAGGGTAAGGCGGTTGCCCTTGGTGAAATGGATGTTGGGGTAGGGCGTAGACCATCCGTCCCGGCTTTGGGGCTGGCTGCTGTCTGCGGCCGTGGCGTTGTCGAGACGGAGCGGAGCGCCAGGTATGGGTTGCTGAGCCCAAACCAGCGGTGGGACGCTCCCAAGGATCAGGATAAGTAGAAATCGAAAATGCAATACGAGGCTGCGCAAAGGAAGGGTATTGACTAGGGCAAATATAAGTCGATAAAGCCGGGCAGGGGAAAAAGATAGAGAATAATATTTGGCCCTTGGTTTAAGGTGGATATCAGGGCCGGCGATCGGACCATGGATGCGAATGCTTATAGAAGGACTCATTCCACTCATTCCACTCATTCCACCAATGACGACCTTGCCTTAGGTGGATTTGGATGATTGCGATCATTGATCACGGTGCGGACGGGCCTCCGCCCTTGTCTTCCTACCATTGCCCATTCCATCGATCATTAAAATCGCCCATTAAATGGTCGGCTCCTCCGACCTGGGCTGCGCGCTATCTTCGATCTCCTTGATGCGAAGCTCCAGCTGAGACCTCAAGGTTTTGATCTGATGGGCGAGTTGATGAAGCTGACGACTCCTTATTCTTGCGCGGCGCACCATTCTGGCTAGGATAAAGAACAGGAAGCTAAGAAGGAGTATCAGTAAGCCCTGCGCCAACTGGAGATCCTCGGCCGTCGTTCGCCCCAGCGGCAGGTATTCACGGGAGGTGACGAATTCTTCTAGCAAATAGAAAGGATAGATTTTAGACAAGAACCAGGTAGAGGCAAAAAGGGCCAGGCTGCATAGATAGAGTAGGATTTCAAGGATCAGGCGTCCGCCCTGGGCCATAAAATGCTGGGCTGCCGGCATGCGAATCAAGGGCAAGACGGGATCCATCTGATCTCGGGTTCGCTGAAGAAAACCGAGCTCTGAATCTTCTGGATCCGGTTGGAGTGGGTCAAAAAGTACATCGGATGGCGCCATATTTCAAAGATATCTGTTTTTTTTGTTTGCTAAGCGAGTTGGGGGGACTGGGACCCGAGGTCGGGACGGCGGGAAGGGGAATTTTGATGATAAGTCAAGGAAAATGCCGTCATTTTATGAACTTTGCCGTTTTATGGCTTGGCGGGTTGGGTCTCGCGCAGTCATTTAGCCCGATAAACTCATGAAGAAGGACGAACAGATTGCCCGGCGGAGAACCTTCGCCATCATTTCCCACCCGGATGCAGGGAAGACCACCTTAACGGAAAAACTTTTGCTTTTTGGAGGCGCCATTCAAACGGCGGGAGCGGTAAAAAGCAACAAAATAAAGAAATCGGCGACCAGTGATTTTATGGAAATTGAGCGTCAACGGGGAATTTCCGTGGCGACATCGGTGATGAGCTTTGAATATCATGGCCATTTGATTAATCTTTTGGACACGCCCGGACACAAGGACTTTGCGGAAGATACCTATCGCACTTTAACGGCCGTCGATAGCGTTATCTTGGTTATCGACAGTGTGAATGGAGTCGAGGAGCAAACGCGGCGACTGGTGGAAGTGTGCCGGATGAGGGAGACGCCCATTATGGTTTTTGTAAACAAACTGGACCGGGATGGGAAGTATCCATTCGACCTGATTGATGAAATTGAAAAGGAGCTCCAGCTGGATTTGCATCCTTTGAGCTGGCCCATAAACATGGGAAAAGAATTTAAGGGCGTCTATAATCTTTTCGACCATAGCTTAAACCTCTTTCTTCCCGGAGAGAAAGCCCAGGACCCGGGCCGCATTCACTATGGAACCTGGAATCCGGAAGCGGTGAAGGAACAGATAAAAGGCAAGGATGGGGCCACGCTGGTGGAGGACGTTGACCTTTTAGAAGGGGTTTACGGCAGCCTTGATCAGCAAGCTTATTTGGAGGCGAAGGTTTGCCCGCTGTTTTTTGGTTCTGCCGTCAATAACTTCGGCGTGAAGGAGTTGCTGGATACTTTCGTGCGGATCGCCCCACCGCCTCAGGGGCGACCCACGGATAAGCGTCGGGTAGAGCCGGAAGAGAAAAAGTTCACCGGATTTATTTTTAAGATTCATGCCAATTTGGATCCTCGTCACCGGGATCGCATCGCATTTCTCCGCGTTTGCTCGGGTACTTTTCAGCGGCATGTGCTCTATAAACATGTAAGGCTTCAAAAGGAAATTCGCTTTTCCAATCCCTACACCTTTCTGGCGCGCAGCAAAGACGTCATCGACGAAGCTTGGCCAGGGGATGTGGTCGGCTTATTTGATACGGGAAACTTTAAGATCGGTGATACCCTCACGGAAGGAGAAGATCTGCAGTTTGCCGGGATCCCGTCTTTCTCTCCCGAACTTTTTCGAGAGCTGGTTAACCAGGATCCGATGAAGTCCAAGCAGTTAGAAAAGGGGATTCGGCAACTCACCGACGAAGGTGTGGCCCAGCTTTTTGTGCAACACGGGGGCAATCGAAAGATCATTGGCTGTGTTGGCGACCTTCAGTTTGAGGTGATTCAGTACCGTCTCATGCATGAGTACGGGGCCTCCTGCTCCTTGGTCCCGCTTTCCTTTTACAAAGCATGCTGGATTACTGGATCCCCTCAGGACCTTGAGGATTTTGTCCGATTCCGCCAAGCTAATATTATGGAAGATAAAGACGGAAACTTAGTTTATCTGGCGCAGAGTGAATGGTTTTTGAATACCGAAATGCAGAACAATCCCGCGATTCAATTCCATTTTACCAGCGAATTCAAAAGAAAGCAGGGAGCTGGAGCCTAAGGGTTTTGGATGGAACCTGCTGAAAACGCTTAAGAGGTCGGCGGAATCCAGTCTGCTAGCAGCTGATCATAGGCATGGTCTTGCTCCGTGATTTCGGCCACCCGGAGAATGATTTTTTCGACGAGGGAGTCGGGGCAGGAGGCGCCCGACGTGACCATGATTTTGATCTTCTTTCCGGCCGGCAGATAATCTTTACTCAGGATCTCTTTCTGAGCATTTAGGTCATAATGACGGATTTCCTCCCTGGAGATCAGGCACTCCGGCTCACGAATGAAATAGGTGGGTAGTTTCTCTTCGCATAATTCAACGAGGTGCGAAGTGTTGGAACTGTTATAGCCTCCGATGACCAGGGCAAGGTCTGCCTCATGGCGGAGCATTCCTTTTACCGCCGTTTGATTGTCATTGGTGGCATAGCAGAGCGTGTCGCGGGTGTCCGCAAAATGAGCAGCAAGGCGGTCTGCATCCAATTGGTAATGGTCCATAATGACCTGCTTGAGATAATCTGATATCCCCTGGGTTTCGCTGGCCAGCATGGTTGTCTGGTTGACCACCCCGATTCGCTGGAGATCTTTTTGCACATCAAAACCTTCAGAGTATTGGCCCTGAAAATCCTTATAGAATTCTTCGGCGGGTTTTTCTCCCTTGATATAGGCGGCCAGCAGGACGGCCTGTTCTTTGTCTCTGACGGTGACGGTCGGGGAATGAGCCTGGGAGTGAGAAAAAGTGGCCCGGGTCTCTTCGTGGCGGGGTTTCCCGTGGACCACGATTGTATACCCCTCCTTCCCAATTTTTTCAGCCCGATTCCAGACTTTTTCAACAAAGGGACAGGTGGTCTCGTAGAGGGAAGGTTCGATGCCCTTGTCCCGCAGCTTTTTTTCCAGTTCTACCGTGGTCCCGAATGCAGGAATGATCACAATATCGTCGGAGCTGATCTCTGACCAATCCATGCGCATGGTGCCATCCGTGTTCATAATAAATTCAACGCCAAGGTCCCGAAGATCTGCATTAACCCCTGCATTATGAATCATCTCGCTCAGCAGGAGAATGCGCTTGCCCCGATTTTCTTCAATGGCGCGAAAAGCAATTTCAATGGCATTTTCCACCCCGTAGCAGAAGCCAAAATGGCGAGGCAGGATTACTTCGAGATCGCCGAGATGAAAGCGGGAAGGTTCGAAGTCCTTTTTCATGCGATCGGCCAGTTTTCGAGATTGTTTAATGGCCGTCATTAGGGAGCTTCGGTAGTGCGTAGGAACCTGGAATGACTTCATAGCGATAACAACTTGGGATCGCTACGAAGTTACAAAGAATCGACCACCTCGCCGATTTGCACCGGGACCCCTTCCTTGACTTGCATCAGTGCCGTGAGCAGGATGGTATCTCCCGGCTGAAGACCTTGGATGATTTCTACACTTTTCTCCGTGCGGGCCCCCGTGGTAACAGGCTGGAAATGTACCAGCCCATCTTTTACCTTGGCGACCTGCTTTTCCCTACTGGTTGGTATAATGGCCTGCGAGGGGATAAGTAAAGTTTGTTCATCGGCTTCTAAGGGAATGACAACTCGGGCAAACGAGCCTGGAACCAGCTCCCCCTCAGGGTTGGGAACCAGGGCGCGAATCTGGATGGTTCTTGTTTGTGGATCGGCTGCAGGTTCCTGGGCGATGATTTCTCCATCATACAATGCTTCGGATCCGGTCTGCTTAAACTGAATGGGTCGCTTAACCCTTGTGGCTTCCGCATACTTGTCGGGGACTTGAAAATCCAGCTTCAGTGGGTGGATTTGGCTTAGCCGTGCAATCTCGGTATTTGGATTAACCAGGGCTCCCGGGCTCACCTTTCTCAGCCCAATCCTTCCGGAGAATGGCGCGAGAATTCGGGTGGCCCGAAGTTGCGTTCGGGCAAGGCTGAGATCTGCCTCCAAGCTTTGGAGGCTGGTTTGACTGGACTCTAATTGCTGGAGGCTGATTCCACCAATATCGGCCAGACCTTTCTCCCTTTCTAGCGTGCTTTTTGCCAGGGCGATCTGGGCTTCCAGTTTCTGAATGGTGGACTTGATGTCTTCATCATAAAGCTGGACCAGCAGGTCTCCTTTTTTGACCGCCGTTCCCTCGTTAAAATAAATGCCGGTAATTCGGGCGGCGATCTCCGGGCGGAGGATCACGAACTCATTGGGCAACAAGGTGCCGCTGGCTTCAAACTCGCGATGAAAATCCACAGGTTTGGCCACAAAAGCCTTGACTGTAGGGCCAGACCCCCCCGATCTCGATGCCTGATTTTCGGCTTCCCTCTGGCAGGCCGAGAAGGCCATCAGGCCGAGCGTTAGTAAAAAGGAGAACCGTAAATTCTTGTATTTTTGGGTCATATCAAACCTGGGATTGTAGTCGATCGGCGGGTAAAGATAGGTCATCGAAATATTCTATCGCGATTCATAGTAGGTTATGTGGAATAGAAAATATTTATGGATCGCCGGGGCGCTGCTCCTCTGGCTCATCATATTTCGGTTTGTCATTCCCGCTTGGGAGGGTTTAGGCCGCCTTTATGGCCGTTGGGTTTTTCAGCCAGTGCAGGCGGGACGGGGCGCCCTTCTAAATAACTTTGCCTTTCCGTTTGGCGACCTGCTTTATATTCTAGCCCTGATGGCGATCTTGGGCTGGGGCTTTCGGGGACTTTGGAGGCTAGGCCGAAGGCATGGACTCCGCCGGCGGATGCTGGGGTCGTTGGTTTATGGAGCCTGGCTTTTTATCATCGTCGGGTTTATCTTTTTTATCGGTTGGGGCGGTAATTATTATAAACCAGAGCTTCGCAAGTTTTGGAATTTATCCACCGACGAATCGGTGGATACCGCGGCCAATGCTGAAAGCGGATTCGCTTTCTATGCCTTTTTGGGCGATCAGCTGAATCGATATCATCGCCCTGGCAATCCCAGGCCCATCCGGGAAGCCGAAGAGGAAGCCCGGATGCTTTATGCCCAATACACAGATTTGTCATGGCCTAGGCTGGCTCTCGGCGTGAAAACCTCGCTTTTCGGTTCCTTGCTTCCCTACCTGGGGATTCAGGGCTATTACAATCCATTTACGGGGGAAGCCCAGATTAACGGGCAAATGCCTCCTTCCCTGATCCCATTTGTGATTTCTCATGAAATGGCCCATCAGGCCGGGATTGCTGCCGAGGGGGACGCAAATTTTCTGGCCTATCTCATCTGCCGTCAATCAGAGCGCCCCGAGTTTCAGTATTCGGCAGCCCTTCATCTCTGGCTATATACCTATCCTCCCTTGCGCCGCCTGGACAGCGCGCGTGCCGAACAGGGCTTTCTTGAGCTGGATGCGCTGGTCCAGGCAGACATCAAATCTATTCGGGAATACCAGCGGAGGCATCGGGGACCGGGCCAGCGCTGGTCTACCTGGTTCTATGATTTCTTTTTGAAGTGGAATCGGCAGTCTGAAGGGGTAAAGAGTTACAAACTGGCCGGCGCCGATGTCTGGGCCTGGGAGAATCTACCCCCGGAAGCCAAAACCTTTCCCATTTCTTTACCCTGAATTTAGGGCGCCGTATAGGTTCCCCATACCTCCCGTAGGCAGTCCGAGATTTCTCCTAAAGTACATAGATGTTCCGCGGCTTCGATGACATAGGGCATGATATTGTCCTGGCCTTTGGCTGCCTGTTGAATCTGCTGCAGGCAATGGTCTACTTTTTCCTGGTTCCGACGGGCCCTTAATGCCTGCAGTTTCTGTATCTGTCCTTCCCGTATGGCATCGTCGACACGAAAAATAGGGGGGGATGAGAGCTCTTCCGATACATAGCGATTGACGCCGACAATAATGGCCTCTCCGCTTTCCACTTTCCGGTGATAGGCATAGGCAGACTTGGCAATTTCTTCAGCCATGTAGCCGTTTTCAATGGCTTTGACGGCCCCGCCCATGGCGTCGATGAGGTCTATGTGTTTCATCACCTCCTTTTCGATCTCGTCGGTTAGGGATTCGATAAAATAAGACCCGGCCAGCGGGTCCGCAGTTTGGGTAACCCCCGACTCGTGGGCAATAATCTGCTGTGTTCTTAGGGCGAGGGTGGCGGCCTCTTCCGTGGGAAGCGATAGGGCCTCGTCGTATCCATTAGTATGGAGGGACTGCGTCCCTCCGAGCACGGCACCAAGCGCCTGTAATGTGACGCGGACAATATTGTTTTTGGGTTGCTGGGCCGTCAGCGTGCTGCCGCCGGTCTGGGTGTGAAACCGAAGCATCTGAGCTTTGGGATCGGTGGCTCCCATGGACCGGGTTATTTTCGCCCAGATGCGCCGGGCCGCCCGAAACTTGGCCACTTCTTCAAAAAGATGATTGTGGGCGTTGAAGAAAAAAGAGAGGCGCTTTCCAAAAACATTGATATCTAGTCCCTGGTCGACGGCGGCCTGTAGGTAGGCCTTTCCATTGGACAGGGTGAAAGCCAGTTCCTGGACGGCGGTAGATCCGGCTTCCCGAATATGATACCCCGATATTGAAATGGTATTCCATTTGGGAACTTCCTTGCTGCAATAGGCGAAAATGTCGGTGATCAGGCGCATGGAGGGCACCGGGGGGTAAATATAGGTGCCTCGGGCGGCGTATTCTTTGAGAATGTCATTTTGGATGGTGCCGGCGATCTTGCGGATATCGGCCCCCTGCTTCTTTGCCAATGCGATATAGAAGGCCAACAGGATGAATCCGGTTGCATTGATGGTCATGGACGTCGATACGGATTCGAGCCGGATATCTTTAAAAAGAACTTCCATGTCCTCCAAAGAGTCGATGGCGACCCCTACTTTTCCGACTTCGCCTTCCGACATGGAATGGTCCGAGTCGTAGCCAATCTGCGTGGGCAAGTCAAAGGCGACCGAAAGCCCCATGACGCCCTGCTTTAGCAAAAACTGATACCGCTTATTCGACTCCTCTGCCGTGGAAAATCCAGCATACTGCCGCATGGTCCACAGCCGATCCCTATACATATGTGCGTGAATGCCTCGGGTATAAGGGAAGGCTCCGGGTCGCTCCGCCGTTGCGTTGGCGTCTTGATAGTAGGGCTTGATTTCTAGACCGGATTCGGTGCAAATTTTTTTTTCACTCACTGCAATCGATTTTTTAATGAGATATGCCATCGGCGCCTTTCCCCGTTATTGGAGCATGCGCTTGGCTTCATCATGAATAATGGTCAGGGCCAGTTCCGTCGGATGTGTGTCCGCCGAGGCAACAAACTCAATGATTTTCTTGTGCAGTTCTTGGGCGGGTGCATCTGGGGAAAGTTGACTGGCCAGGCTATGCACCATGGTCAATTCCTGCTCTTTTACCCCTTTTACTGTTTGCCAAACTTGGCGCGAAACATAGATCTGCTGGGAAAGGTTATGCTCGAATTCTGCATTGACATGATACTGGATGGCTGCCTGCAGGTCCTTGACCTGCATACCGGATTCGTAAACCCGGGGAATCAGATGGCGGGGATTGATGCGCTCGATGAATACAGCCAGCCTTTCGTAGGCTTGGAGGCGGAGCCGGGTTGTGGTGCCCTGCGACTCCAGGAGCAAATCCAGTTGCTTTTTCTTGGTTTCGGTTACTAAAAAGCGCTTGACAATGAGGGAGCAAGCAATGAGAACAACGATGCCCGGAATGGTGTACCGTAAAATCTCTAACAATATGTCCATGGACGATGATTTAGACTAGGGGGTAATTTCCTTTCCGGCAACTTGCCGGGCCAAGCGTTCCGCGTTTTGCGCGCAAAAAAGGGGGTTGATGACTTCCTGGATGAGGGGCCCCGTTTCGCATCGGATTTCATATTTATTGATAACCATTGAATTTGTTCGCAGAACGCTCGTAAAAGTACAAATTTCCTGAGAACGATTCCTGGAAGGATACCCTGCGCTGTTTCGCCGAGAAAGTTTTCCGGGCAAAGGATTCAGGATTCCGCAGGGAAGAATAATTTAAAGGTTGCCCCCACTTCCCGATGCCCGTTGGCCAGGATATAACCATTGTGGTTGGCCATGATGCGCTGGCATATGGCCAGGCCGATCCCCTTGCCCTCGTAATCGGAGTCTTGGTTATGGAGGCGCTGAAAGATCATGAAGATCTTGGAGGAAAACTGGTTGTCAAATCCGATCCCGTTATCCGTGATCGTGATTCGAAAGAAAGCCTGTTTGGCCAAAGATTTATTTAATAGCCGCAGCTCCTCTCCATAAACGCGATCGGCCCGAATGGAAATCAGCAGGGGGCGGTCTGGACGCGAGAATTTGATGGCATTATCCAGAATTGCCTTGAAGAGAATTTGGATTTGGTGGGCGTTACCCGTAATGGGCGGAAGCACCTCCTGGTGGATGTTCCCTTCTTTAGCCGTCCACCGCGGGGCCAGCTCTTTGACCACTTCGCGAAGGATCAGGTTGAGATCCAGGACTTTTCGATCTCCCTCTTCCCGGACCAAAGAGGTGAGGTTTACGACGTCTTCGATGAGCTCCTGCATGCGCCCGGCGGCGTAGGTGATTCTTTCGATGGTTTCCGTCGCCTCCTTTTTTTCGTTGCCCGTTTGCAATCGTCGAAGTCGGTTGCCAAAAATCCGGATTTTTCTTAAAGGCTCTTGGAGGTCGTGGGAGGCAGCAAAAGCAATCTGCTCCAGTTCCGCATGGGAGCGCCTAAGGTCGATGAGATTCTTTTGAAGTTCATCCTGAGACTTAAGGCGTCGTTTGAATTCGCGGAGCATGACAAGAAAAAGAAAAAGGGTTACCAGGACAAAGGTTACCAGCAAATAGCGCAGGGTGTCGCTGGTGATTTGCTGATAATGGGTTCTTCCCCGAAAACGTTCGTTCAGGATGCTGGACTCCTGGGTCTTGATCTGTTCGATATAATGTTGGGCTTCTTCCTGGATTTCCTGGCCACGCCAGAAGGCGGGGAGGAGAGGGGGGGAAGAGAGGGTGTCAAGCTGCGCTTTGTGCTCCTTGAAGATGGCCAGTCGCATGGCCATCGCTGCCCTGAGCAGGGTCAGGTGGTGGTAGTTCTGGGAGTCTTTGGCATTGAGGACCTGTAAGTCCGAGTTGACGGGTTGCAAATGGCGCGAGTACCCCATTAGAAACGGAAGCAAGCTGGAGTCTCGGGTCAGGATATAAGCCTGCTCCGCACTATTAAAGTCCTGGATTAAGGTCTCCAGATGATGGAGGTGCGTAATGACTTTTTGGGTGTGGTCGACCCGTTCCGAGGAGTTAGTAAGTTGGCTGAACTGGCGTAAGGAGTACAGGGAGAGACCGACCATGATCAGAAATGATAAGGTAAAGGCAATCTGAATCAGTCGGAGTCGTTTCTTCATGAGCTGAGTCCTCCATTTTTTGGATAAAAAATTAGGGTCTAAGGCGGAACCTTTCTCGAAGGTAGTTCCAAAATTTCTAATCTTTTATCTGTTGGGATGAAAAGCGGCTGCAGCTCCCCCGGTCCGGGGAAATTTTTCCTCATCGCCCCCTCCGTAACCTGGATCTTTTCCAATCAGAAAACGGGGCTTTAGAAAAGGGCCGGTGGCCGGGAACCTAGGCCAACAAAGGCCCTAAGGATCAGCTTGCCCGGGGGCATTCTCCTCGGCGCCAATCTGGCTTCAACCTTGTTATTAAAGGAGTGGACGAAAACTTTGGAATCCATGATTAAGCAGCATCAATCTCAAAGGCAGCAGTTGAAAATACTTCCTCAGCAGATCCAGCTGTTGAATCTGTATTTTCTGAATTCACTGGAGCTGGAACAACGTATTAGAAATGAAATCGAAGAAAATCCCTTTTTAGAAGAAGCTCCCGTCGAGACAGAGTTTGCCGAAACGAAAAAATCGGAGACTGACCAAGAAGATTACCAGTCCTGGGAAGAAAAGCAGAATGAAGACCATTGGGATTACCGAGCTGAATATCAGAATTACTTTTCTAAAGAGCAGACCCCGGAGATTCCTTTAGCCAGTCAGCTTCATTTTAAAGATGAGGCAAAACAGCAGTTGCGAATGCTGGTCGATACGCCCCGAGAAATACGGCTTGGCGAGGGATTGATCGACGCGCTCAATAACCGTGGGCTGATGGATAAGGACCTGGAGGAAGTGGCCGACGACCTTTCTTTTGTCTTTGGGGAGCTGGTCGAGCCTGCAGAATTGGCGGAGATTCTGGCTAAGATTCAGACCTTGGATCCCGTTGGACTGGGCGCGCGAAGCATCAAAGATTGTTTGATCGCCCAATTGAAGGAAATGGATGCGGGCCGATGGGAAGTGCGGCGCGCCAAAGAGCTCTTGGAAGGACATTATGAAGACTTGGTTCATCGTCAGTTTGAAAAGATTCACCATGGGTTAGGCATGGAAGCCGAAGAACTTAGAGAAGTCTTGCATCTGATTGCCGGGCTCCGGTTTTATCCGGTCTATGAGACGGCCGGGAGCTGTGAGCCGACCCAAACCATCTTGCCTGATTTTCAGGTCATGCGCGTTGGCGATGAAATCCAAGTCAATCTTTTCAAGTCCCGGTCTGCATCAGTTACGGTGAACCAAAGGCTTTATGATCAATTGGCACAGGAGTGTGGACAAAGAGATCGAAGCTCCACCCAGTATATACGAAGCAAGTTGCAAAGCGCCGAATGGTTTGTTCAGGCGGTGAAGCAAAGGGAGTCCACCATGTTAACCGTGATGAAGGCTTTGGTGGAAATCCATACGGCCTATTTTATGGAAGGTGATATCCGATTGCTCCGGCCTATGGTTTTGCGTAATGTTGCCGAGAAGACCGGCTTTGATATTTCGACGATTTCGCGGGTGACAAGCAACAAATATGCGGAAACTCATTTTGGACTCATTGGTCTTAAGCAGTTGTTCAGTGAGGGGATTGCGGATCAAAAAGGCAATGTGATCAGCAATAAGGTTATTCAGTCGGCCATTGAAGAGGCCGTTTCGCGAGAAGATAAGTCGCGTCCCTATACCGACCAGGAACTGGTACATTACCTGTCGAAAAAGGGATTTAAGATCGCCCGCCGCACGGTCGCAAAATACCGGGAGCAGCTAAAGATTCCCATTGCGCAGATTCGGGCGGTATGGGCTTGAAAATGAAGAAAAAATTCATGAGATTTAGAAAAACTGATAAGTGGTAGCTATGGCGATGATTCTCGTAATCGATGACGACAAAGACATGTGTTTGCTGTTAAGGCGGTTCTTGACCAGGAATGGATATGAAGTCACCGGCATGTCCTCAGGAAAGGAAGGACTCGAATGGTTGGAGAAAAACGAACCGAAGCTTATCCTCTGCGATTTTCGGCTGGACGATATGACCGGAGCAGAGATTCTACGCAAGGCCAAGGAGCGATATCCGCAGGTTCCTTTTATCATTATTACCGGTTACAGTGATGTGAAGGATGCGGTGGACGTGATGAAGATGGGCGCCTATGATTACGTGACCAAACCGCTGTTCCCCGATGAAATATTGGTCACCATTCGCAAGGCCATGGATGCCTCGGAAGAGGGGGAGGATTCGGCGCAGCCCGCCTCGTCCGGTGGCGGGAGAGATGGGGAAACCAAAAAGCGCCCGTCTGCGCGCAAGGGAATTCAAAGCAGTCAGGAATATATTATGGGGGAGACCCCCGCTTTTCGGCAGATCCTCCAGCAGATTGAATTGGTAGCGCCCACCAACTTTAGTGTGATTATATACGGAGAGAGCGGTTCAGGAAAAGAGGCCATAGCCCAGCAGATTCACCGGCAAAGCCTGCGGGCCGATCAGCCTTTTGTCGCCATTGACTGTGGCGCGCTTTCCAAGGAGCTGGCGGGAAGCGAATTGTTTGGCCATGAGAAGGGATCCTTTACTGGGGCGCTCAACCAGAAGATCGGGAGTTTTGAACTTGCCAACGGCGGCACCATATTTTTGGATGAAATCTCCAACCTGTCCTATGATATCCAGGTCTCCCTGCTTCGTGTAGTCCAGGAAAGGAAAATGCGCCGCGTGGGTGGGAACAAAGATATCGCCCTGGACTTGCGCATTATTATTGCCAGCAACGAGCGGCTTTGGGATGCGGCAAGAAAGGGGAAATTCCGCGAAGATCTCTACCATCGTTTCAACGAGTTCAGCATTGAGGTTCCGCCCCTTCGGGAAAGGCAGGGAGATATCATGCTCTTTGCCCGTCATTTTTTGGATATGACCAATGCAGAGTTGGGTAAGGAGGTCAAAGGTTTCCGGCCGGAGGTGGAAGACATTCTACTGAATTATGTCTGGTACGGAAATCTGCGGGAGCTAAGGAATGTGATAAAGCGGAGCACTTTGCTTACCGAAGGTGATTATATCGAAGTGAAGTCGCTGCCTTTCGAGATTACGAACTACCGCCGATTGCAGTTTGATAATGGTCATTACTCCGGCGAAATGGAAGGGGCGGACCCAAGGGGCGTCTCCCTTGAAAATAAGTTGAAGTCGGCGAATCTGGATGCCGAGTACGAAGTGATTCTGGATGCGTTGAAGCAGGCGAATTTTAACAAGAGCAAGGCCGCCAAGCTGTTGAATATTGATCGGAAAACCTTATACAATAAAATGAAACAGTTCAAAGCATTCAAAATGGAAGATTAGTTGGTTTCTGAATCGTAAGGAATATGAATGACGTAGAAATTAAAGCCCAGGAAAAACCCTTTATGGACGCCATCAAGAAAAATTACCGACATCTTCTGGATGCCAGCCCGGGTTTAATAGCCCTAGTGGACGCCAACAGCCATCAAATCATTTACGGAAACCGTCAGTTTTTTCAGCGGGTGGGGGAAGGAGAGCAGAATCATCACAGAAAGGTCTGGGATGTGGTGGAACCCAGCAATCATGCCCTGCTGTCCAACCAGTTTAGCCAGGTGATCGCACAGCGGGGAGCTCGAACCAAGTATGTCATTCATCGTTTGGTGGATACCCAGGGCAACTACGATACTTTCTATGTGTATGCCACCTTGGCCCAGATCGAAGAGGGCATCACTGCCTTCTATTTGGTTATGTTCCCTACATTCTCCGACTGGCATCAACCCTATGTCTCCTTCGATTCTAAAGAGCTTTTTCTGGAGCAGTTTTCGAATCAGTCTTTCGGTACCATGGAATGGGTCATGGGCTCCGAAATTTTGTTTTGCTCCCCCGGGGTGTTCAGTGTCTTCGGTATGGTAGGGCGTACCAGTACCATCTCTTTGCAGGAAGCCTTTGACCTTGTACATCCCAGCGACCGGGATCGGATCCGGGCCCTGGTAAAGGATTGTATTCGACATAGACAGCACGCACATGGTGAGTTTCACCTGGTTACCGCCGAGAATGTTTCTAAGACCGTGAATATGGTCATCCGGCTGATTCAATCGGAGGAAGGGAAGCTGATCAAACTGGTCGCCAGTATGACCGATATTACCGAGCAGAAGCTCATTCAACGGAACCTGGACCACCATGTTAAAGAATTACATCGTTCCAACCATGAGTTGGAAGAGTTCGCTTACGTGGCCAGCCACGACTTGCAGGAGCCCTTGCGAAAAATCAGCACTTTCTGTGATCGGCTTCAATATAAGTATGCCGATCAGTTGGATGAGGAAGGAGCAATGTATTTGGATCGAGTGATGGCTTCTGCAGAAAACATGCGGGTGCTCATTCAGGATTTGCTGGATTTTTCCCGAATTACCCGTACCTCTGAGCAGTTTCATCGCGTAGACCTCTCTGAGGTTGTCGACCAGGCTAAACAAGACCTGGAGATTCTGATCGAAGAAACGGGTACGCAGATTTCCAGGGCTTCGCTACCCATCGTGATGGGTTCTCCGACTCAGTTGATTCAACTTTTTGCCAACCTGTTTCATAATGCGATCAAGTTCCGACATCCGGACAGAAAGCCTCAAATAAGAGTGGAATGCAGTCCGGCTACTCTTTCCGATGCCCTACGTCTTGGCCTGGATTTGGAGCATGAGTATTATTGCTTCCGGGTCCGCGATAATGGCATAGGCTTCGAGGATGAGTATGCCAATCGGATTTTTCAGGTCTTTCAGCGACTTCACGGTAAGTCGGAGTATCCGGGGTCGGGGATTGGGCTGTCGATCTGCAAAAAGATCGTGGAGAACCATAAGGGTGGACTAAGGGCGCAGGGCATCCTCGGAAAGGGGGCCGAATTCATTTTTCTCTTACCTAAAGCCTAAAGGATCGCATGGGAGAAATCTTGGGCAAAGACCGGATTCTGATTATTGACGACGACAAGGATGATTTCATCCTAACCAGGGCTTTTGTCAAGGATATAGCTCACCGCCAGTTTCAGGTGGACTGGTGCCCCTATTATGACCAGGCTTTGGAGAAGATTCGGAATCGGGAATATGACTTGTATCTGGTTGATTTTAGGCTGGGAGCAAAAACCGGATTGGATCTCTTGGAAGCAGCCCTTCGCCAGGGTTGTGAAGAACCCATTGTACTCCTGACGGGGAAGGGAAACTACAAAGTCGACCTTCAGGCCATGGAAATGGGCGCAACGGATTACCTGGTCAAGACGGAACTCAGCGTAGAAAAGATGGAACGCTGCATCCGTTACGCCTTAGATCGATCCCGGAATCTCCGAGAGTTGAGAGCCAGTGAGCGAAAATTTCGAAACCTTTTTGAAAAATCCCGAGACCTGGTTTTTATCGCGGGCAGCAACCTGGATTTTAGGGAAGTGAACCCCATCGTGTTCCCTTTTTTGGGGTATCACCGCCAGGAGATGCTCAATATGAATCTTCTGGATTTTATTGAGAAGGCACAGCATCGGCGTTTCCTTTCCCAGTCGCTGGCCAATAAGCGCCTAGTGGAAGATTGGGAAGTAGAGCTGAAAGCTCGATCCGGAGAAGTGAAAATGTGCATTCTTACCGCCTCCATGGAAGAAGATTTGGAGGGAAGTGCTTATATCCAGGGCATCGTCCATGACATGACCAATTTGCGAAAAATGGAGAAGTCCGCCATGCTTGCCGAAAAGCTTGCTTCGGCCGGGCGCTTGGTTAGAACCTTGGCTCACGAGGTTCGGAATCCGCTAAACAACATTTCGCTTTCCATTGAGCAGCTGCAGCAGGAGTCTGCGGATGAATCCAGTTCCCTGTATCTGGAGATTATTCAGCGCAACTGTCTAAGAATAAACAGTTTACTCACGGAACTCCTGAATACTTCCCGGCCGGGAGAAACGGAACTTCGTCCCTGTGCCATCGAGGAGGTGCTGAATGGAGCATTGGCAGCCATCGAGGATCGCCTCACCTT
Organism: uncultured Chitinophagaceae bacterium; assembly: GCA_964646775.1. GTDB lineage: Bacteria > Bacteroidota > Bacteroidia > Chitinophagales > Chitinophagaceae > CAYPQN01. The sequence goes on from CAZYEZ010000013.1 coordinate 28,176, forward strand.
GCAGCGCATCGAACTTCGAACCCGAATTCTGGATCCCCGGGCTTACATCCTAGCCGACGCGGAAAAGTTGGTGCTGGCACTGCTTAATGTACTGGTCAACGCGATCGAAGCCATGCAGGATAAGTCCGAAACAGAAAAAGGAATTCTGGA
>CAZYEZ010000014.1:0-7061 GCA_964646775.1 uncultured Chitinophagaceae bacterium
AAGGAGAAGTATTACAGGCGTTAAGCCGGGAAACACACCTGAAGATTAAGGTCCCGGAGATGTTGTCTGGGAAGCTTCAGGGTGCTTTTCTACGCATGATCTCCCGGATGGTCCGGCCTCGGCGTATCCTGGAGATCGGCACCTATACGGGATATTCGGCAATATGCCTGGCCCAGGGGCTCATAGAAGGAGGAGAGCTGCTAACCATTGAACTGGATGAGGAACTGGAAGATTTTGCCCGAGACTATTTTAAGCGGGCCGGATTGGATGATCGCATCAAGCAGTATATTGGGGACGCCCAAACATTGATTCCTACCTTGCCTGGGTCCTTTGATCTGGTGTTTATAGATGCGGATAAACCCGGTTATTCTGCTTATTTTGATCTTATTATCGATCGGGTTCCGATTGGCGGGTTTATATTGGCCGACAATGTCTTGTATAGTGGGGAGGTCGTCGCGCCGCCCCATAGCCGCTCCCGAAATGCCATGGGGGTAACCGCCTTTAATGAGAAGATCCGTCAGGATCCCAGAGTGCAGCAGGTGTTGCTTCCTATTCGGGACGGCATTATGCTGATGGAAAGAATTGCATAGGGTAGAGCTACGGTTAGCTAAGGATAGAACGACCGATAAATATAAAAATGATTGCCATGCGCTACGGATTGCTATTAGCTGGGGTATTACTCTTCGGAACGCTGGATCAGGCGAAGGGGCAGGCCTTCGATGAAAAGGTTCACCATTATATTCAACAGTATAGGGAGCTGGCTATGGCCGAACAGCTCCGATCTGGCATACCGGCTTCCATTACGCTGGCCCAGGGTATTCACGAAACCGCGGCAGGGGAAAGTCGCCTTGCTCGGATGGCCAACAATCATTTTGGCATTAAATGCAGCCGTTACTGGAAGGGTATGACCATTGCCCATACGGATGACCGACGAAATGAATGCTTCCGCAAGTATGCATCCGCCCAGGAGTCTTACCAGGATCGTTCCCGGTTTTTAACGGGCAGCCCCCGCTATGCTTCCTTGTTTCAGATACCGGTATCGGATTACCGGGGGTGGGCGAAAGGCTTAAAGGCGGCCGGCTATGCAACCAATCCCCGTTATGCGGAAAGATTGATCGATCTCATTGATCGCTATCAACTGCATCAGTATACGGAGATGGCCGCGGGGGCCGTTCCCAAGACGCCGGTATATTTCGCATCGGCGCAAAATATGCTGGCCGACGATCCCCGCATGCAAGCAATGCCCATCGATAGTCCCATCCAAAACACCCATTCTTCGATGCCAACCAGGAGCGGGTCCCGGATTCGGGTCGAAGAGAATTTAGGTCATGCGTCTTCCGGCCCGCCCCCTTATGGTACGGTGGTTTATGTGAATCGCTTGAAAGCGGTCTATGCAAAGAAAGGGGACATGCCCCTTGAATATGCCATTTTGCATGGAATACGCTATGAACGGTTTTTGTCGATCAATGAGATCGATGATCATCCCCTTTCTGAAGACCAGTACCTATACCTAGAGAAAAAGCATTATCGGGGACTTCAGCCCAACCATCAGGTCAAAGAAGGGGAAACCATGAAATCGATTGCCCGACATTACGGCGTTCAACTCAAATCGCTGCTTGGATTTAACCTCATGAAACCGGGCGAAGAGCCGGCCGTCGGGGCGGTTTTGAACTTGCAAAGGCCCATCGATCGAAAACCGCTTCTTCGCCAAAGCGTGGAAGCGTCACCCGTCCTGACCGAGGATTCTAAACCTTCCCCGCTTCCCATGGGCAGGGCAGCAGCAGATGGGGTTTATATTGACAAATCCGTTTTGGAGGCGTCTTCTGGGGCCCCAAAACCCCGGGAACCGATTGCCCCCACCACGGAGTTAGCCTCCCCCTCATCGCGGTCTTCGGCGGTTCCTTCCTCCACCGTTCCTGCACCAGCTGCGACCATACCCGTAGAAGCGGGATCTGGAAGGGCGTCTGTTCCGGTAGTAAAGATCGGAGAGCAGGTCGCTGAACATGATGCGCCCGCGGCCGATCCGGCAGATTTTATGGAAGGGGTAACGCGGATTCCGGTTCCCTCGGTGGAGGAGAAGACCGAATCCCCATCTGAAACCGCCCAGGTTTCCCGGGAACCTGCAGTGGAATCCCCGGCTCCGGAAGCTCCCAGCGAGCCGGTCGATGAGCTCGATGCGCTAAAAGCCCGGTTTGATCGGGTGATTTATGGAAACCAATCGCCCGAATCATCTACCATTTCGACCACCGATTCAGGTATGCCGGGGGAACCCGCTATCCAAGAAGCGGCAGCGCAAGATGCGCCCCGCTATCATGTAGTCCAGAAGGGAGAAACGGTTTTTGGCATCTCCAAAAAATACAATATCAGCATGACGGAGCTCCAGCGCCTCAATGATCTGGACTTCGAAAAAGTCAAAGTGGGTCAAAAGCTCCGGATACGGTGAGCTCGGCAATACAGGTCATGGAGGGTCAGCGTTTTGAGCGCATTCTTACGGAAGCAGCGATTCTTCAAAGGGTTCGCGGTCTCGCCAAGGCTTTAGTGGAAGACTATGCGCATCCCCCTCAGCTTCTAGCCGTACTCCGGGGCGCTTTTGTATTTGCCGCGGATCTGATGCGCGCATTGCCGGCCAGCTATGCGCTTGACTTTGTTCAGGTAAAATCCTATGAAGGGATGCAGTCCGGAGGACATCCGGTGATTCAGTGGCTGGGGGACGGGGATTACCAAGGTAAAGATTTGGTGCTGATTGAGGACTTGGTGGATTCGGGGCATACGCTCAGGAGTCTGCTGGATGCATTGAAAGAAAAGCAGCCCGCTTCGGTGCGGGTGATGTCACTGTTCTATAAACCTGATTCGGCGCCCTCGTCGCTGATCGTCGACTATATTGGATTTCATCTCGATCCGGCTTTCGTCATTGGCTATGGAATGGATTATTTGGGATCTGCCCGGGGACTGCGTGACCTTTATGCGCATCGAGGGTCTGCCGATGAAATAAGCTCAGAAGAAGAAGGAAGGAGCGGTAGGGGAGACGAGACCGGCCGCTTCCGCAGACTGCCTTAATTGGGCTAAGGCCGCCCGCCCTTCGGTGCCAAGATCCCGGCTATAGTCGTTTACATAAAGCTCAATATGCTGCCGCATGACTCCTGGGTCCATGGCTTGGGCATGAGTGCGTACATAGGAGGAGATCTCCGGGTATTGTTTCCAGGCATAGTCCAGGCTTCGGCGCATCACCCGATCTAGCTTCTGTGCTAAGTCTTGGTTATGACGTCGGTGGAGGGCGATCCCTCCCAAAGGAATCGGCCCTCCCGTTTTCTCCTCCCACCATTGGCCCAGGTCCATGAGCTTAACCAACCCTTTCTGAGCATAGGTGAAGCGGTTTTCATGAATAATGACGCCGAGATCATGGCGCTGAGTGACCAGCGCATCTTCGATCTGATCAAAAGGCATAACGGTTTTTTGCTGGGCCTGCGGAAAGGCTAAAGACAGCAGCAAGTGGGCCGTGGTGTGCAAGCCGGGTATGGCGATGCTGGTCTGATCCAAAGCGGCCAGGTCGCGCTTCTCTCGCCCGACAAGCAGGGGACCGACGCCACGCCCCAGGGCGCTTCCGGTTTGTAGCAATCCGTAGATATCCCCCAGGGAGAGGAGCGCATGGAAACTGATCTTGGTGATATCCAGCTTGCCTCGCTCCGCCCATAGGTTTAGGGTCTCCACATCTTCCGTGATGGGTTCAAACTGCAAACCTTCGGTGTCTACTTTCTGAAACACCATGGCTTCAAACAGAAACGTATCGTTGGGGCAGGGGCTGAAGCCAAGGGTCAATGGAGCGGTATTCATAGCCATGAGATTGAGACCGAGATCTGCAGCTATAGCTGAGCCCAGTCAATTTTAGTCATATTTTTCAGTCTGGGGTGTTGATAGAAGGGCTGCTCGGCCGGCAGTAAGGCTTCCAGATTATAGGGTATAATGTGCCAGTACAGTCCATAGGCATCCTGAACCCAACCGCCGGCATGTGCCATTCCACCGTGGCGAAGCCGATGCCAATAGTAGTCGATTTCGCTTTGATTACGGCAGCGTAGTACCAAAGATCCCGCGGGGGTAAAGTCTCCCGAAGGGGAGGCATCCCGATCCATGAATCCCAGTCGAACTCCTTGGTGAAACAGACGGGCATAGGCAATCCTGCCTGCTAAAGAAGAAGGGGCATCCATGGCATATCGGTCTACTTTTTCCCAGGCGCTGCTTCCAAGCACGTCTTCGTATAGATCCATGGCCATGGCGGCCGCACCGGTCCGTGATTGGCAGAACTGGTAGCAGGGAAGGCATCGCGGTCCCCCCTCTTTTGAACCCCATCGGATCTGCCAGGTAAGGCCCAAGGAATCCTGGCACCAACCCGAAACCTGCCGATCTGAATCCTGGCCTAGGGGCTGGATGATTTTTCCTCCTTCACAGAGGCGGTCCCAATAGGCATGTACCTGTCCCAGATCGGATGATTGGAGCCGAAAGAATAAGGAAGGGTTTAGGGCGGTGGGATTGCCCCCTTCCTCAATTTCCAGCCAGATTCCTTCCAGGTTCAACAGGTATCGCTGGGGACCCAGGGGCCAAACCTGCGTGGAAGGAAACAGCGAGGTGTAGAATTGGGCAGCCAGGGAGGTCGGCTGGTTTAACCATAAAAAAGGTCGAAGTGGCGATGGAGGAAGGTTAGGCGGGGGAAAACGCATAGGCATTCCAGGTTTAGTAGAGGATCGCCCAGGACCTCATCCTGGCCGGATCTTCCAAACGGTCTAAAGGTAGGAAAATCCGAAGCAGCTCCGCGCCTTTAATCCAGGAAATTAGAAGAATTGATAATCCCTCCGCGCCAGATTAAGACGTAAGGCCATGGTCAGGTACTGGGATTCGAATGCCGGCAACAAGCCTTGATCCGTCACCGACTTGCGATATCCCCATCCTAGGTCGACAAAAAGATTTTGACGCAGTTCATACCCAAGATTGATATACAGATTGGCGGTTTGCCCTCGAATCCCGCTGATCATTTTATATCCATGGATCATATCGCCCCCGATCGCCGGGGTCCGATGATGGTAGTGGGCGAATAGATCGCCCCCGTAATTGGAGCCGGCCGTATCTTGGCCTTTGATGTAGTAACTCCCCTGAACCCGGATTTCGAGATCTTGAAAGGGCCGATACCGGGCAATACCTAAGATTTCTTGAAAGCTGGCTTCCAAGGGGTGAGCCAGGGGTTGGTTGTAATGAGAATAATTGGCAAAAGTGTCCTTGTGGCTGTACATATAAGGTCGGGCCATGTTGATTTCGCCTTGCAGGTCCAGTTGAGAGATGCCAAAGGCATTAAAGTATTTCCCTCCGACCTGGAGGGCATATTTGTTGGCCCAGTACCCCCTGGATGAAAAGAGTTCCTTGGAGGTAAACTCATCGAGGGCAAACTGACCGTAAAACTGAAGGCGGCGGGCGGCCATGGCCTTGAACTGGAATCCAATAAGTACATTGTCGGGGGATCCCATGGCCCGTTCAATTTGGCGATAGAAAATCACGGGGATCATATAGCTGAACTCATAGCGATCCGGGCGGTTAAAAATCACCGCCTCAAACAGGCCCAGGTTTAGCCAGGGAAGGACATTCAGATTCAGGTGATGAATCGTAGCGTACTTATGGGGGTGTCGCTGGTCTCGCTGCTTGGGAAATTGGGGCGTGAGCTCCATGTAGAGATTTTGATACTCCAGCTTCCAGAAGCGCGTACGCAGTTTAAGGAAGGTGGACGCTGCCCCGAAATCGCTAAGCAGAATCGATCGATAACCATCTCCAATTTTATGCTGGTCATATCCGGCCGTTAGATTAATATGGTCGGCGATCAGGGCAAAATCTAGGTATCCGCGGGCGAGTAAGTAGTCATACTTCTTGGAAGGGCGGGTATAGAAATCGGCTTCGGGTACGGCCCGATGGTCCTCGATCCAGTCCACGATGTGGGAAGGAGGTAGTTCCTGGTTCTCCGTAACCATGGTATAGAAACCCAGTTTGTTGGCAATCCGGCCGCGAACCTCCAGCCCCCGGCTGCTCGAAAGCGTCGGTCGATTCCCTTGATTGGGCTCCAGGATAAACTGGGTTCGGATAAGGGGATTGACAACCAGGAAATAGTTTTTACCGCGGGCCTGAAAAAAATCGGAAGGGTTTTTATAAAAGGTTTTGAACCATGGGCTGCAAGCGACCATCTCAGCGCTGCTGTCCTGCAACCATTCTGCATTCTGTGATAGGAATTTCCGCAGGTCATGGAGGTCCCTGGCCTCTAAGTCTTCGGGGTTCAAGGATTCCAGAAAGCGAACCGCATCTTTGCGGCTGATGGGTTTGGAGGATTGGAATAGGTCTTCACTCCACTTTCCAGAAAGGGTTTCCAGCCGATCCAGCATAGGATAGCTGGGATGTCCCATGGGCAAATACGTGGATTGCGCCCATAAATTGCTGTAAATGAAGAGGGTGCTTAGAAGCAGCCAGAAGCGCCTGATTGTCATGCGTGATTGTTTTCGTCCGTATGTGGTAAATTGTGCCATCCTTCAAACAGGTGAAAAAGGTATGGAAGATATTTTAATAAAACAAGCTACCTTGGTAAACGAGGGGAAAGAACAGGCCGCCGATCTATGGATACGACATGGGCGTATTGAGCAAATAGGATCTCAACTGGACCCCAAGGGTAAGCGAAAAGAAATCCCGGCAGAAGGATTGTATTTGATCCCCGGGGCGATTGATGATCAGGTGCATTTCAGAGAACCCGGGCTCACCCACAAGGCGGATATCGCCTCGGAGTCTGCGGCGGCCGTGGCGGGTGGAGTCACCTCCTTTATGGAAATGCCAAATACGCTGCCCCCGGCGCTTACCTTGGATCTCTTAGAGGAAAAATATGCGCTGGGAGCCCGAAACGCCTATGCCAACTTCTCCTTTTTTTTAGGGGTTTCGAATGAGAACACCGAAGAGGTCCTTCGGGCCAACGATCGAAGGACTTCGATTTGCGGGATCAAAATTTTTATGGGCTCCAGCACCGGTAATATGTTGGTAGACCGCCC
>CAZYEZ010000014.1:7071-25704 GCA_964646775.1 uncultured Chitinophagaceae bacterium
CCGGCCTACCCCCAACCGGACGGTGCGGACCTTCCCGCAGACCTTGGCCCGGATTTTTGCCGAATCCAGGCATCTGATTGCTACCCATTGTGAAGACGAGACCATCATTGCCGAAAATCGCCTGAAATATCGAGCTTCCCATCGCGTGGAAGACCATCCCCGGATCCGTTCTGCGGAAGCTTGCTATCGAAGCACCCAGACGGCCGTGGAACTGGCGCGCAAATACGGAAGCCGTTTGCATGTACTTCATATATCCACAGCCGATGAGCTGGAACTCTTCGAGGCCCAGCCGCAGATCGAGAATAAGCTGATTACAGCCGAAGTCTGCGTTCATCATCTGCATTTTACGGCCCAGGATTATGCCCGGTTTGGATCACGGATTCAGTGCAACCCAGCCATTAAATCACCGGAGCATCGAGAGGCCTTGTGGAAAGGTTTGCTGGAGGGAAGACTGGATGTGGTAGCCACCGATCATGCGCCCCATACCCTAGAAGAAAAGATGGCGCCCTATCCCGCCAGCCCTTCGGGGATCCCTCTGGTGCAGTTTTCTGTGCTCCTCATGCTTGATTATGTTCGCCAGGGGAAATGGACCCTTTCTCAGCTGGTGGAAAAAATGGCCCATCATCCCGCGCTCTGTTTTCAGATTCGAGACCGAGGATTCCTGAGGGAAGGCTATTGGGCGGATCTGGTGCTGGTAAATCCCCAGGCTGAAACCGAAGTGGACAAAGCCCATATTTTAAGTAAATGCGGATGGTCCCCCTTTGAAGGCCATCGTTTCTCGCATCGGATCGAAAAAACCTTTGTCAATGGATTTCCTGTGTATTCCGACGGGAAAATACAGCCTGCTCCCCGGGGGCAGCGCCTTGAATTCAGCCGCTTATGATCCTGGATGCGATTACTTTAAAAGACCTTCATTTACTGGGCAATCCCGGTCAGGATGTTTTTTCTCTGGTGGATCGCTGTGTCACGCAGAAGGGTCGGGAGCGAATGCGTCAACACTTTCGCGTTCCTCCGAAGCGTTTTTCGGCTTTGCAAGAGGTTCAGGAAAGCATCCGCTATTTATCGCAAACCTATCCAGATTTTCCAGCGCCCATCACCAACGGGACCCTGGTTATGATCGAGCAGTTCTTTCAGTCGGGGGACTGGCTTTCCCGAGGCAAGCCTTCCTGGGAGTTGCGTTTAAGTCATGTTTTCAGAAAATGGTTCTTTCCAAAAAAAGAAAACCCCGTTTATTTTTATCTCAGCCATTTTCGAGACCTGGTCCTGGGTGCTGAAAAACTCATGGAGCTCGAGAACCATAGCCCCGTGCCCGGATTGATTGCGGGGATTTTGGATCGAATCAAAAAAACCTTGGATGATGATCTATTTAGGGCCGTTCGGGATTTAGACCCGGACAGCGGATTATCGCAGACCAGTAAGCTAAGCTATCAGCTTCGGCGATCAGGAAGGAATCGCTGCGATGCTTTGGTCACACTCATCGCTGAAATGGATGCGTGGATTTCCATGGGAAGGGCTACGAAGGAATTGGGATGGGTGTTCCCTACGCTGGTTGACCGAGCCGGAGGTCTCCATGTTGAAGGTTTATATCACCCATTGATACCGGATCCGGTTGCTTATGATTTTCCCCAAATGGGCGATCGGCGCTTTTTATTCTTGACCGGTGCAAATATGAGTGGGAAAACCACTTTAATGCGTAGTCTCGGTCTGGCTGTCTTTCTGGCGCATATCGGTATGGGGGTGCCGGCCCGATCCATGCGCACCGATTTTCTGGACTTTGTGACGACCAATATGGCCGTGGAAGACAACTTGCTGAAAGGGGAAAGTTACTTTTTTGCCGAAGTCCAACGCATCAAGGGCATGGCCCGGTATCTGAACCAGGAGAAACGAGGCCTGATTTTGCTCGATGAGATGTTCAAGGGAACCAATGTCCACGATGCGCAGGCATGTACGGCTGCGATTGTCAAGGCCCTGCTGGGCCATCCGGACCATTGGATAATCCTTTCTACGCATCTTTTTGAGGTGGCCCGGGAGTTGGAAAACGATCCCCGGATACAATTTGCCTTCATGGCCACCCAGATTTATCCCGATGGCGATTATCGTTTCCTTTATGAACTAAAAGAGGGGATTTCCCAAGACCAGATTGGTTATCAGATTTTGGTTCGCGAAGGAGTCCTGGACCGCTTAACCCGAAGGGCATAAACAGAAGCCCTCGAAAAGACTGTTAAAATATTTAACATGGATTTGCAGGCAGGGCGGCGATAATATGCTAATTTTGGCCGGTTCGCTTGCTATTTTCCTTCTCGAAAACTGTTCTCACTGTATTGTCACATTTCCGACCGGGAGGTTTTCAGATTTTGCCGACCGTTGTTAAAAATCTGATTATTATTAATTCGTTGCTTGCTTTGACTCAATTTGTTTTGGGTCAATGGGGGGTGGATTTATCGAATTACCTGGGTTTACATCATTGGAAATCTCATTACTTCCAACCCTGGCAGATCCTGACTCACATGTTTATGCATGGAAGCTATCTGGATGTGAATGCCACGATACTGCATCTTTTTTCTAATATGTTTGCGCTTTGGATGTTCGGTTCGGTTTTGGAGAATTATTGGGGGCCTAAAAAGTTTCTCGAGTTTTATTTGATCTGCGGCTTAGGCGCGGCCATCCTCCACATGGGCGTGGTAGCCTACGGGTATCACCAAATTGAATCCGATTTTCTAGCCTATCAGGCAAACCCCAGTCTGAATGCTTTTACCGCGTTTCTAAATGAGCATTTGGTGCACGGTGGCGCCTCCGGCGCCTTGCGCCAGCAGTTGCTCCTGACTCATCAACAGTGGAGTTTGGGAATGGCAGACATGTCCGGTGCTTCCGTAGAAGCTTTGAGGGATTTTCTCCATGGCCGGGAAATGAGCGGGGTTTATTTGCCTGGTATTTATGATCAGGCCACGGTCGGTGCCTCGGGGGCGGTCTTCGGGATTTTATTTGCTTTTGGCTATTTGTTCCCCAATGTCCTGCTTTATATCTACTTTCTGGTACCGATCAAGGCCAAGTATGTGGTCGGCGCCTATGCCCTTTTTGAACTTTATGCGGGTTTGAAAAACTCGGCAGGCGATAACATCGCTCACTTCGCGCACCTGGGGGGTATGATCGTTGCTTTCATCCTTTTGCGTATATGGAAACAGCGCCGGGGCGGGTACATTTACTAACCTTTTGGTCAAGCCGGATGTCTTCCATCAGGGGCATGGGTGAGGGCCGGGGAGGCTCGTGGAATATCTGTATTTTTGTACCGGCAGAAACCTGGTAAGGAGTCCACCCTGGTCTGAGACCTCGGCTTCCTTCCTAAGCGTTAAGCATTATGAATTTTACCCGAGATTATACAAGAAGACGTTGGCTACCTGCTTATCATCGCAATGCGCTATTGCAGTTGATCGTTATTTCCGGCATAGCCTATGTTTGTTATCATGGGATCCGAGCCACTTTATGGATGAGCACCCGGAGCGCCAATGAGATTTTTAGTCAAATTGAATCCCAGCTCTTACTCCCATCTTTGGAACAATTCCCTTCCCGATTTTGGACCGTTTTTACTTATGGATGGCTTCACCATGGATTTTGGGAGCTTTTCACCAACATGGTCTGGATGTATTGCTTTGGCTCGGTTCTCCAGGCATTAATTGGATTTAGACAGATTATCCCCATGTACTTTTATGGTCTGATTCTGGGCGGTCTTTTCTTCGAAGGAATTCAGATGTTTCCGGGTACGACCCCCGCTTTTCTCATGCTCGGAGGGCAGGCTGGCATTGTCGCCCTGGCCGTGGGTGCACTCACCGTTTCCCCGGGATTTCGCTTTCACATCGGGGATCGGTTTAGCATACCTTTGGTCCTGGTCGCGATCCTGTTTTTTGCCCTCATGATTATGAATACCGATCTTCAGCCGGCCTCGCTGGCGCTGCTTTTCGGAGGGGCCGTGGTAGGATATACTTATGTAAGGCTACTTCAGCGAGGATTTCGGCCGGGAGCCTGGATCTATCAGATCGTCGATTATTTTGACCGCCTGGTTCAACCTAAACCCGTGGCCAGCGCGGGAGGAAAAAGGCGTCGGCATATACCCGTTTCGGCGGCCGTCAATGATCAGGATGCGATGGAGCGACGCGTCGATGAAATCCTGGACAAGATTCACGAAAAAGGATATCCGTCATTATCTCGGGAAGAAAAAGAGATACTGATGCGCGCGTCGACCGAGGATTCGTAGAAATAAAGGCGTGTTAAGCAAATCCAGACCTCATATACTCCATAGACTCTGGCACTATTTAATATGGACAGGACAGATTCTTTCCATATGCTGGCTGCTGGTTTGCTGGGTCAGCGCTTACCTGAGCCCCGCCCGATTTGACTATGTGGCCCTAGCAGGACTGACCACGCCTTATGCTTTGATGGCCAATATTTTTTTCATCGTCTTCTGGGTCGTATCGGGGCGGGTGCTTCGTGCTTTTTATTCGCTGGCGGCCATTTTACTGACGGCCTCTGTTTCATCCACAATTCTTGGCCTCAACTATTTGGGTGAAAACGACATGGAAGTCAAACCGGGCACCATTAAAGTCATCAGCTGGAATGTGCACGGCATGGGGGTCTTCAATCAACCCCGGGATCATGACTTTGAAAAAGACATGCTGGCATTCCTAGAAAAAGAAGATGCGGATATCCTTTGCCTGCCCGAGTATTGCATTCCCGTAAACGATATTATGAAGCCCCACGCGAAGGATATTATCCTAAACAACGGCTATAAAGACTATCGGTTTAGTTTGGATAATTCTTTATACAATCGGGTTTATTTTGGGACCGCGGTCTTCTCCCGGTTCCCTTTTCACCATTATCAGTCCCATCAGCTTTCCGAACATATCACCATGCTGCAAGGAGATATCGAACTGCCGAACCAGCAAATGATCCGGGTCTTTTTTGTGCACCTGACCAGTTTCGGACTCAGCGATCGGGATAAGGATTATATTGAGGATATCAAGCGACGGCGCCGAGATCTAGGCAGCAGCCTAGAGCAATCGGATCAATTCATTGGGAAGTTTGTGCGCGCCTACCGCCAAAGAGCCCTGGAGGCCGAAAAAGCACGGGAAATTATTAATCAGAGTCCCTACCCGGTGTTAATCTGTGGGGATTTCAATGACTTACCAGGGTCTTATGTTTATCGAATTATGCGCGGAGACCTTCAGGATGCTTTCCTCGATAAGGGGAAGGGGTTTGGGAGAACCTATCACCGCATTTTGCCTACTTTGCGGATCGATCATGTATTTTATGATCCCTCGGCCCTTGAATTGCTGGGTATGGAGGTGCCGGTCACTCCGTTTTCCGACCATTACCCCCTGATCACCAACTTTCGTCTAAAGCCCGCGCCTGCTCCGACCAAATAGCCTATTTTTGCCCCTAGATTCATTGTTATATTGTCCTATGAGTTCGCTAATGATTTACAATTCCCTGAGCCGGGAAAAAGAAGTTTTTGAACCGCAAACCCCTGGCCATGTTGGCCTCTATGTTTGCGGCCCTACGGTGAGCGGCGAATCCCATTTAGGGCATGCGCGTCCCTATATTACTTTTGATGTCGTCTACCGCTATCTGCGCCATCTTGGGTATCAGGTCCGCTATGTTCGCAATATCACCGATGCCGGGCATTTTGAGGAGGAGGGCCGGGAAGCCGAAGATAAGGTAAGCGCCAAAGCTCAGATCGAGAAAATGGAACCCATGGAGCTGGTGCAGAAGTATACCCGTCTCTTTCATTGGGGAATGGCCCAGTTTAACAACCTCGAGCCGCATATAGAACCGACGGCAACCGGTCATATCGTCGAGCAGATTGACATGATAGAGAAGATCATGGAACAGGGTTATGCTTATGAAGTCAATGGCTCGGTCTATTTTGATGTCCCACGCTATGCGGCCAAATATCCCTATGGAAAATTGTCAGGACGGATACTGGATGATCTATTGGCCAATACCCGAGATCTGGAAGGGCAGTCCGAAAAACGTCATCCCGCGGATTTTGCGCTTTGGAAGAAGGCGCCTGATGCGCATATAATGCGCTGGACCAGCCCATGGGGAGAAGGTTTTCCGGGCTGGCATATCGAATGTTCGGCCATGAGCAGCAAGTATCTGGGGGAGCATTTTGATATCCACGGGGGAGGGATGGATTTACAATTCCCGCATCACGAATCAGAAATTGCTCAGTCGACGATTGCCCATGGCCACCCCCCCGTGCGCTACTGGATGCATAATAATATGATCACCATCGATGGGCGCAAAATGGGGAAGAGCTATCAGAACGTAATCAAGCTCACGGAGCTGTTTTCTGGAGACCATCCATCGCTGGAACAGGCTTATGACCCCATGGTGATTCGATTTTACATTTTACAAACCCATTATCGCAGCACCCTGGACTTCTCTAATAAAGCCTTGCAAGGAGCCCAAAGGGCCTTGCATAGGTTATGGGAGGCTTACAGTCAGCTGCAAAACCTGAGTGTTCCAGAAACGGAAGGAGAAACGGAAGGGGCCGGGCCTGCCGCCTCCGATGCAAGGGTGGAAGCAGCCATTTCGGGTTGCCGGGAGGCCATGGACGATGACTTTCATACGTCTACGGTCATCGCCCACCTTTTTGATCTGGCCTCTCTGATTAATGGCTTGGCGGATGGACACATACCTTTAGATCAACTTTCGCCCCAGGCCCTGGCCCAAATGAAATCCTGTTTTAAAACTTACCTCGAAGATATTTTGGGGATGAGAGCCCCTGGGGCGCCTAAAGATGATAAGCTGGATCAGGTCCTGGCCCTCCTCCTAGAGCTCCGCGCCCAGGCCCGAGATCGCAAGGATTATGCGAGTTCGGATCTGATCCGCGACCGGTTGGAAGCCCTGGGAATCCGGATCAAGGATGAGAAAGGGGGTGGGGTGAGCTATTCCATCGACTAGCCTGAAACCTCCCCGACCCATTGGGCGGGGCCTATGATTATGATGAAGAACTTCAAATCCATCCTTCCTTACCTGAGGATTTATAGAGGAAAAATCTTCCTCTATTTTTTGACCAGCATGCTGGCCATCCTATTCTCTATTTTCACTTTCGGGATGATTGCGCCGGTCCTGCAAATCCTTTTTGTGGGGGAGCAGATGGTCACGGGTTCGAATCAACTGGTTGCTCGGCTTACCGAAACCGTCAATGAGATGATTCTGTCGACGGATAAGATGCAGGCCTTGACTTATGTCGTGATGATTGTTGTTCTTTTCACCCTGCTAAAGAACCTGTTCATCTATCTGTCGCTGTGCATACTGAATCCTTTGCGCAATGATGTCATGCGAAGGCTCCGAAATCAGATCTTTTCCAAGACGGTGGAGCTGCCCATCGGCTTTTTTACCGAAGAGCGAAAAGGAGACCTGATTTCCCGTATGACCAATGATGTCACGGAGGTGGAAGTCTCCATTATGAGTGTGCTGGAAACGGTGATCCGGGAGCCGCTAACCATTTTGTTTACCCTTGCTTCCATGTTGATTCTGAGCGTGGAGTTGACCATGTTCCTGCTGCTGTTTCTTCCTCTGGCCGGCTATGTGATCGGCCGGATTGGAAAGTCGCTAAGAAAGCCTTCGAATGCTGCCCAAGTCTTATTAGGCACCATGCTTGGCGTTATTGATGAGACCTTGGGCGGCATGCGGATTATTAAAGCGTTTAATGCCGAGAAGCATCAGTTTGCGCGATTCTTTAGCTTGAATAGCGAATATTTTCGGACCCGCAACAGAATTGGGTATCGAAGGGATCTGGGGTCGCCCCTATCCGAGACCCTAGGCATTCTGGTGGTCAGCATTATTATTTGGTATGGGGGAAGACTGATTTTTTCAGGACAGACTTCGCTGACCGGTCCTACTTTTATCCTCTACGTTGGTTTGTTCTACCAGATTATCAATCCCATTAAAAACCTGTCTTCAGCCTTTTATAATGTGCAGAAGGGGAAGGCAGCCCTGGATCGCATTGAGCAGCTAATGTCGGTGGAAAATACGATCAAGGAAGCGGAGAAACCCCAGCCCTTGCCGGGATTTGAACGGGAAATTACTTTCCGCAAAGTAGATTTTTACTATGGTAAGAAAAAAGTACTCCATGAGATCGACCTGGTGATTCCCAAAGGCAGGACCGTGGCACTGGTGGGGTCTTCTGGAAGCGGTAAATCAACCATCGCCGACCTGATCCCCCGTTTTCATGAAGTGACCTCTGGGGGGATTTATCTAGACGGCGTCAATATTAAGGAATTCCGCCTGGCCGAGCTGCGTTCCCTGATGGGAATGGTGAGTCAGGAACCCATCCTTTTTCATGACACGATTTATAACAACATTGTCCTGGGTACGGGTGGGGCTCGCCGAGAGCAAGTCGAAGAGGCGGCCCGGATTGCCCATGCCCATTCGTTTATCATGAAAAAGCCTCAGGGTTATGACACCATGGTCGGAGACCGGGGAACCCGGCTGAGCGGGGGAGAGCGTCAGCGGATTACCATTGCGCGGGCGGTTCTGAAAAATCCGCCCATACTGATCCTTGATGAGGCGACCTCCTCCTTGGATACGGAAAGCGAAAGGCAAGTCCAGGACGCCCTGGAGGGACTTATGAAAGATCGCACTACCCTGGTGATTGCCCATCGGCTATCTACGGTTCAGCATGCCGACGAGATTCTGGTTTTAGATCAAGGGCGAATCGTAGAACGCGGTGATCATGAATCCCTTATGCAACTAAATGGTCTTTACACAAACCTGGTTGATCTGCAAAAATTGAATTAGTTCCTTTACCTTTGAAATCGAATATGGAAAAGAATAAAATCCTCGTAACCGGAGGCTGTGGATATATTGGAGGACATACCATCGTGGATTTGATCCAGCATGGGTTTGAAGTGATCTCGGTGGATAACCTATCCAGAGGATCCTTGCAGATGTTGCAAGGCGCGGAGCGCATTGTGGGCAAACCGATTAAGAATTATAAAGTTGACCTATGTAATCGGGAGGATACCGGGGCTCTATTCGTGGAAAACCCCGATCTGGTGGGCATCATTCATTTTGCCGCCTATAAATCTGTTCCAGAATCCGTGGCACATCCATTGCTCTATTTTCGCAATAACCTGAATTCTTTAATCAATCTTCTGGAATGCGCCCGGGATTACAAAGTGCCCCATTTCGTTTTTTCTTCTTCCTGTTCCGTTTATGGAAACGCAGATACCTTGCCCGTGGATGAGCAAACCGCATGGAAAGAGGCGGAATCTCCTTACGCGCGGACCAAGCAGATCGGGGAGCAGATTTGTGAAGATTTTGCCCGCAGCCAGGAGGATTTTCAAACCGTCCTTCTCCGTTATTTTAATCCCGTTGGCGCCCATCCTTCCGGACTGATCGGGGAGTTTTCGGATCTACCCGAAAACCTGGTTCCCGTCATCACCCAGACAGCCATCGGGAAAAGGCCAAGCATGCAGGTTTTTGGTGCAGACTATGACACCCGCGATGGATCCTGCATTCGGGATTATATCCATGTATGTGACATTGCGCATGCCCACACCCGAGCCATGGAATACTTAATGCAGGGACAGCAGGAGAAAGCCACGGAAGTGTTTAATCTCGGCACCGGCAATGGAGTAAGCGTGCTGGAACTTATCGAGGCTTTTGAAACGACTTCGGGAACAAAACTCCCCTATAAAATCGGCCCCCGCCGGGCTGGGGACGTGATTTCGATCTATGCGAATAATGCCAAGGCAAGAACGCTTCTGGACTGGGATATCCAATTCGATATTCACCGCATGATGGAAACCGCCTGGCTTTGGGAAAGAAACCGACTCAAGGAAGAAGTGCGGCCAAATCTCAACTAGGGCATGCCGCCGCTAGCCCAGATCAATTTCTGTGTTATCCCCGATATTCAGGCTCTGGCTCAGCCCTCGAATGGTGGCGTCTGAACCGATGATGGAAGAGTGTAAAACAACTTCTTCCAGTTCCGTATAAGATCCAATGATAGAGTCCTTAATGATGGAGCTCTCGATGCTGGTATTCTCCCCGATGGAAACATGAGGCCCAATAATGGAATGATGTATCTGGCATCCTTCGGCAATGCTGACGGGAGGGATGATTACGCTGCTTCCAAAACGATGCAAGGCGGGCTGGGAAGAGGCGCTCATATTCTTTAATAGGATGGCATTGGTTTCCAGTAAACTTTCTTTTTTCCCGCAGTCGAACCAGTTGCTTACCCGAAATGCCTGAAAGGGGATTCCTTTGTCGATCATCATTTGCAAGGCGACGGTAAGGTGATATTCTCCATTGTCCTGCTGACCTTTGCCTATGTATTCTTCGAGGGCGGCAAAAAGATCGGCGGATTCCTTGATGTAATAGACCCCTACCATGGCGAGATTAGACCGGGGAATGATGGGCTTTTCCACGACTCTTAATACCCGTTCCTTTTCATCTAGTTCGGCGACACCAAAACGCCGGGGATCTTCGACTTTCCGCACCGCAATCTGCGATACCGGGCGCTGGATAACCTGACGGATGTTATAGTCGCAGATGGTATCGCCAAGGACAATCAACATTTCTGCTTCCTCCACTTCATCCCGGGTTAACCAGATCGCGTGACCTAAACCTTTCCGATCGGTTTGGTTGACCAGGGTATAATCCAGGTCGGGGTAATTCTTTTCCAGGTAGCGTTGGATCTTTTCCCCCAGATATCCGATGACGAAGACAAACTGGTTGACGCCTCCTTCTAAGAGCTGGTCAATAATCACACTCAGAATGGTCTTGCCGGCCAAAGGAATCAAGGCCTTTGGCTGGGTGTAGGTGAGCGGTCTGAGTTTGGTTCCCGCTCCGGCTACTGGTATGATGGCTTTCATGCTGCTTTCAATATTCCTTTCGCTTCTTAGGTTCAATTTTTTGAACGAACGGCGGTTTCCTCATCGACCTCTGCATCTTCGCCATAAAGCTGCGACTGGTATTTGAGCGAGGGCGAGGGTATTAATGGACCGAGCCCCAGATCGTTCCACTTCTCATCCACCGAAGCAATGGTTTCAGGGCTAGATACGATAATATTGGGCCAAGGCCGGTTGAACCCGTCTTCGGATTTTGTTTTCCGCGTGCCATCCATACCCAAAATGGATTGGGAAGGCCCGGCAAAAAAGTGATCCCGTTTTGGGTCTAAATTATTGCAGAATCGCCAAAGCACATCGGCGATGTCCTCAATGTCCACCTTATGCTCTACATAAAGGATCATCTTGATGCCTTCTAGCTCGGGCATGTTGGCAAGCTTTTCATGTAATGCTTTCACCTGTCCGGGCTCTGTTTTGTTGATGCCAACGAACAGAACGGGTAAATTCCAGTCCCGGGACAGGCGGATATTCGCATGGATGAGTTCGGGGTTATTTTCTTTTAGCCGCGCTTCGGTAAGCCCCGGCTGATGCTTGTAGGGCACCAGTTCTCCCTCTAATTCCTCCTCCCATTTTCGGGTGCCATCAATACACATTTTCCCTCCAAAGCCCATACGGGAGCAACTGTGATCGAGGACATCCATGGGCCCTTGGCCGAAATGGATATCCCGGCGGGGGTCTAAATTATCGAAAACCCTTTTGGCTAAACCCAGATAATCTTCCAGGGATCCTTCTCCGTCAACGATGACCAGAATCTTGTTGAACATCATCTGGCCCGCACCCCACATGGCATTCATGACTTTTTGTCCTTGGCCGGCATATTCTTTCTCAATGGAGCTGATGACCAGATTATGAAAGACCCCTTCCACCGGCATATGCATATCGGTGATTTCGGGAACCATGGTCATTTTCATGGGATATAGGAAGATCCGTTCGGTGGCTTTCCCAATCCATGCATCTTCCTGGGGAGGGATGCCGACGATGGTCGCCGGATAGATGGCCTCTTTTTTATGGGTTATTGCCGTAACATGGAATCGGGGGTACCAGTCCGGGAGGGAATAGTAGCCCGTATGATCACCAAAAGGCCCTTCCCATATCAATTCTTCATTGGGATCTACATAACCTTCGATAATAATATCGGCGTCAATGGGAACTTCAATATCTGGCTGGGTGATGCAGCGAACGAGTTCTACTCTTTTCTTTCGAAGGAATCCGGCAAGCATATACTCGTCCACGTTTTCCGGGAGGGGAGCGGTCGCCGAATAGGTATAGACCGGGTCGCCGCCGAGCGAAATCGCTACGGGCATCCGTTCGCCTCTTTTCTTATATGCGGCAAAATGGCGAGCAGAAACTTTGTGCTTATGCCAGTGCATGCCGGTCAGGTCTTTCTCAAATACCTGCATGCGGTACATGCCAACATTGCGATTCCCGGTTTCTGGGTCTTTGGTATGAATGGCAGGCAAGGTGATAAACCGGCCCCCGTCTTTGGGCCAACATTTTAATATAGGCAGGATGGAAAGGTCCGGATCGGTATGGACCACTTCCTGGCAGGGTCCGGATCCCTTTTTCACTCGAGGGATCCAGCTGGCAAATTTTCCAAGCTGGGGCAGCATGGACAACTTTTCTATGATACCGTCCTTGGGGGCTGACATGCGCTTGAACAGGCGGTCAATTTCTTGGGTGATCTGATCCAGGTCGTCCACCGACAAGGCCATGCACATGCGTTTCAGGGATCCCATGCTATTGATCAACACGGGGAAATCCGTCCCTGTATTTTCGAAAAGCAGGGCTTTGTTCCGATCGGGAGATTTGGAAACTCGGTCGGTAATTTCTGCGATTTCCAATACCGGATCGACAAAGGTTTTAATTCGAACAAGTTCGTTTTCTTTTTCCAGGTAGTCAACAAATTCGGACAGAGACTTGAAGGCCATAGGCGGAAAAACTTAAAAATTTGAATGGAACGTAGGATGATTTTTTTGCGGAAACCAAATATAGGCCCTTTTGCTGGAAAGCGGGGCGAATGTGAAGGATACCCTAAATTTGCGCATGTTTCCTCCGATCGCAAACTGGGTGATGCGATACTTGCCCGTCTTGGGGTGGATCGTTGTGGTATCTTGTTCCTCTGCCCCGTCACCCCCGACCCAATCCCTGCCCGAATCCGATTCCCTATCCATAGGGGAAGGATGGGATTCCATGCGCTCAGAGATCGAAACCGGCGATCTGGTTTTTCGTCGCGGTCGCGATATGACCAGTTATATGCTTCGGCAGCTGAATCTGGAGGACAAACGCTATTCCCATTGTGGACTCGTGATCATCGAGCAGGGCTATCCTTTTGTATATCATAGTCTGGGGGGGGAGGAAAATCCAGAGCTTGCCCTCCGTCGCGATTCTCTGGATCAATGGGTAAACCCCTTAGATCAGGAAGCGGTTGCCGTCTATCGCCTGCCTTTGGATACCTTGATGAGAACCCGGGTGGCTCAGCAGGCATGGAAGTTTTACGGAGATGAAATCCCCTTTGATATGAATTTTGACTTGTCGACGGAGGATCGGTTTTATTGTGTGGAGTTTGTATACCGAACTCTTTTCATGGCCCAAGGCGGACGTTGGGATATCCCCCGCTCCCGTTTTCATGGATTTGAGTTTCTTGGCATCGATGATCTTTACTTAAAGACCGATGGAAAGTGGATTGGGCAACTGGAATATAAATAATAACTTTACCCATTTATTACTAAAAGCGGATAAAATTTTCCTTTATGAAATGGAATCTAGGTAGTCTACTCTTGTTTCTCAGTCTGGGATTTGGCCTCGTTGGCTGCAATCAGAACAGTCCGGAAGCCCGAGCGGAGCGTTTTCTAAATAGCCTGTATCGCATGGAGTATCAGGAAGCCAAGACCCTAGCGACGGAAGAGACGGCCAAGGTGCTGGATATGATGGAGCAGTTTTCCTCAATGATGCCGGATTCCGTGCGGGAGAATGCCAAACGGATTCGTATTGATATCAAATCGGTAGAGGAGGATGGAGATCGGGCGAAAGTAACTTATATGACGACGGAGTCTGAGCACGAAAACACCTTGGATATGGTTCGCCAGGATGGAGAATGGCTGGCCCAATGGGATAAATCCGGAGGCCTGGACGAAACCATGGACCTTGATCCCGTCGAAGAGAGCCCGACCGAGCCCATGCCTGCCGAAGAGGCAGAAGGAGGGGAGATTTAACCGGCCCGCTGCCCCAGTCATCCAAAGGCCTAGCCAAAGAACAGATAAGCCATGGATATGGCCGTGATGACGCCGACCAGATCGGCAAGAAGCATGGCCCCAATGGCATAGCGCGTGTGCCGAATGCCTACGGAACCAAAATACACGGCAACCACATAGAACGTGGTATCTGAAGATCCTTGTAGGATAGACGATAGCCGGCCGGCAAATGAATCCGGACCGAAATTATGAATCGTGTCCACCATCATACCTCGGGCACCGCTTCCGCTTAAAGGACGAATCAGGGCCGTAGGAATCCCATCGACAAAGCGCGTGTCTACGCCCAGGGTGGAAACCAAGGTTTTGATTCCCCCAATGACCAGGTCAAAACAGCCGCTGGTTCGAAGCAAGCTGATGGCAACCAGCATTCCGACCAAGTAGGGGATGATGCGGACCCCCGTCTGGAATCCATCTTTGGCGCCCTCCACAAAGGCGTCAAATACATCAATACGCTTGTAGACGGCGGCCAATACAATAACAAAGAATATCAACAGAATCAACCCGTTGCTGAGAATTCCGGAGAACAACTGAATTTCCTCTGCCTGAAGTTGGGTTACATAGTATACCAGACCCGCAAAAACGAGACTGATGGTCCCGATCCAGGCAAGGATTACCGGTTGAAACAGGGCTATGCGCTGCTTAAAAGAGACGATAATCATCGATGCCAGGGTCGCCATGAACGTGGCAATCAGCGTCGGGATGAAAATATCGGTTGGATTCTCTGCATGCAGGGCGCCTCGAATGGCAATAATGCTCACGGGAATGAGGGTAAGTCCGGAGGCATGGAGGCAGAGAAACATGATTTGTGCGTTGGAGGCCCGGTCCGAACTCGGGTTGATTTCCTGCAAGCTTTGCATGGCTTTCAGGCCAAACGGCGTGGCTGCATTGTCCAGTCCCAGCAAGTTGGCCGAGAAGTTCATGACCATATGCCCCATGGCGGGATGATCCCGAGGAAGTTCTGGAAACAGTCGGGAGAAAAAAGGCGCGATGATCCGGGAAAGCAGGCGGATGCCGCCGGCTCGTTCCGCGATCGACATCAATCCCATAAAAAGCGCCATGATGCCTATTAATCCGATGCAAATATTGACCGCGACGAGGCAGGTCTCAATGATTCCGTCCGCGGGGCGAATGAGCTTAGGCTCCAGGGCGGAGAGGGAAAGGGCCTGGGCTTGCGGATATTGCTGCTGCCAATAGGTTAAGGAATCCAAGGTGGCGGCCGAAGGCTGATCGGGGTATAGGATAAGATCCGGGGCTTGGCCTTCGTCTGCTTTCCGATAGCCGAACTCCCCGAGATAGCGATCTTGAATCGCTCTTTCTCCCTCCCCATAAAGCCGCAGATATCGCAGGCTGTCTACCGGGTCACTGGCTTTGCCGGTCACCATCCGGGAAAATATCTGCTTGTCCTGGTTTACGAAACATTTCCAGGAAGCCACGGCAATGGCAATGAGAATGAAAAAGGACCAGATGCGGCTAAGGGCCATGTCGGGGGTTTAGGGATAGGTATTTCGGAAGGGACCCTTGCAGGTGAAGATCCCATGGATACGAAAATAAGGGCTGGGAATCAGAAATCCGAATTCCTGATTGGGCCTCCTGTTCATTTTTAGTATATTCCTGCTCTTATTTAGGTAGACCGGGTATCGATGGACTGCGGAATATCCGGGGCCGAATAGGACTCCATGGCTTCCACCAGCTCTTCCATATCTGGCCGAAACAGCACCAGCTTGCGGTGGCATTCCTGAAGAAACCCTTCCTGTACCATTAAATTACTAAGGGCACGAAGGCTGTCATAATAACCTTCGACGTTGAGGACGCCAATGGGTTTTTGATGAATCCCCAGTTGGGCCCAGGTGATCATTTCAAACAGTTCTTCCATGGTGCCCCATCCTCCAGGAAGGGTGATGACGCTGTCTGCCAACTGGAACATTTTCATCTTCCGTTCGTGCATGGTGTCGACTTCAATAAGCTGACTGAGCCCTTCATGCGCGACCTCTTCGGATTTTAGGAACCGAGGTATAACGCCAATGACTTCGCCGCCCGCATCCAAAGCCCCGTCACTCAGGGCGCCCATCAGACCCAGCCGGGAGCCCCCGCAGATGATCCGTGCTCTTTTCCTTGCCAGAAATCGACCCATGGCGTAGGCCGTCTCCCGATAGACTTCAGGATATCCTTCTTTGGATCCGCAGAATACTACGACGCTTCTTAATTCCATGAGCAGCCAAGTTACATAAGAATTGGGGACTTAGTTCCGATTGGCGCCTTTTCCTGGGGCCGTTTCCTCGGCTCCCGCCTTCAGGTCATCGGATTCCTCATCCTTGCTGACCTCCGATTCCGAAGGGAAAGGGACTTGCCCCACCAAAAGGTCATCAAAGGTCTCACGCCGACGAATCAATCCGGCCTTTCCCTCCAGAACCAGGACTTCGGCGGGCCGCAACCGGGAGTTGAATCGGGAGCTCATTTCAAACCCATAGGCCCCGGCATTATAGAATACTAAAAGGTCGCCTTCCCGGATTTCGGTAAGTTTCCGATCCCAGGCGAAGGTGTCGGTCTCGCAAATATTTCCTACGACGGTATATATACGCTCCTTGCCTAAGGGGTTACTGATGTTTTCAATCCGGTGGTAGGCCTCATAGAACATGGGGCGGAGAAGGTGATTGAACCCTGAATTAAGGCCAGCAAATACCGTCGCCGGCGTTTGTTTCACAATGTTCACACGGGTGATAAAATACCCCGCTTCTGAAACCAGAAACTTCCCGGGCTCAAACCAGACTTCGAGGGGTCGTCCATATTCCTTTTCGAACTCTTTGACGGCTTCCCGGAGTTTTTGGCCCAGCAAATTAACATCGGTTTCGGGGTCGCCGGTCTGATAGGGGACTTTGAAACCGCTGCCCAAGTCAATGAAATCCAAGGAAGGAAAATGCCTGGCCATCTCGAACATGACGTCCAAACCCCGCAGGAAAATTTCTACCTCTTTGATCTCACTTCCCGTATGCATATGGAGGCCTTTAACCTGAATCCCCGTAGAATGCACGATGCGTTCAATATGCCGCATCTGATGAACCGAAATCCCGAACTTACTGTCAATATGCCCCGTGGATATCTTGTAGTTGCCTCCGGCTTCGATATGAGGGTTGATGCGGATGCAAATGGGATAGGAGCTTCCGTGCCGATTACCAAACTGCTCTAAAATCGATATGTTGTCAATGTTAATGTGAACGCCGAGCTCCTTGCCCGCTTCGATTTCGGATAGATCCACGCAATTGGGAGTAAAAAGGATTTCTTGGGGATCAAAGCCCGCTAAGAGCGCCAGCTTCACCTCCTGGAGACTGACGCAGTCAACCGAAGATCCGAGCTTCTTCAAATGGCGTAGAATGCTCAAGTTGGTCAGGGCCTTGCATGCATAGAAGATGCGGGTTGGATGCCCCTGGAAAGCCCTCACCAATTTCTCATATTGGTGGGTGATCATATCCCCATGGTAGACATAGACCGGCGTGCCATAATGGTCTGCGATCTCTAATAGCTCCGAATGGGTTAAGGAAGGTTTCATAAGGGTGCAAATTTAAGGAAGCCTGAGGCAATGACCGGAGATTTTCTTTTTGTAGATCCTGTGAACCTTTCGAGCCGGCAGGCGCGCTGAAGAATTATTGTTGCGTGACATCTCAGGTTTTTTGTTAATTTTAAGCTAAGATGCCCAAATCGTGAGAACAATAACCACCCTATTACTGATTTTTTGTGCGCCGTTTGCATGGGCACAAAGTCCCAATGCGGCTTTCACCGCCAGCGTAACCCAAGGCTGCCCCCCGCTTGTGGTTAACTTTACGGACCAGTCAACGGGGAATCCGACCTCCTGGAGCTGGGATTTTGGGGTAGGCACCTCCAGTCAACGGAACCCATCTGCGGTTTTTCTTAACCCAGGCACTTATAACGTGCGACTCACGGTGAGCAATGCGCAAGGTACAGATACCGAGATTAAAACAGGATATATCATTGTGCGGGACACGCCCAATGTTGTGTTTACGGCGACTTCAACCCAAGCCTGTGTGGGCATGCCTGTTCAGTTTACCGATCATTCCCAGACGGGGGGCGGTTCCAATACCTACTTGTGGGACTTTGGAGACGGAAGTCCGTTTGGAACCCTTCAAAACCCGACCCACACCTATACGCAGCCCGGGGCAAAGACGGTGAGCTTGCGGGTTACCAATCAGTGGGGATGCGCAAGGACGCAAACCCGCACCCAGTACCTCCAAGTGAATCCACCTCCCACGGTGGATTTTCAGGCGGATAAAACCCAGATTTGCGGGGCGGATACCATTCAGTTTACGGCATCGGTGCAGGGAACAGCTCCCTATACTTATTTATGGACTTTTGGTAGCTTGGGAACCTCAACCCAGGCCAACCCTCGTTTTGGCTTTCCGGGGACGCCCGGCTCCCATACGATTCAGCTGGACGTAACAGACGCGCGGGGTTGTGTA
>CAZYEZ010000015.1:0-25654 GCA_964646775.1 uncultured Chitinophagaceae bacterium
GTCGACCTTTTCGATGGGATATAAGCCTGGCCAGGTATTTATGATATCGAAATACTTAAGAAGATTCGAGGCTTGATTAAGCCTGGTGGTGGATTCATACTCAACTATCTGGTACGGGATCCCCAAAAATGGGACCGTATACAGAGGGCTTGCGAGCAGGTATTCCCTGGGGCTACTTGGGAGCAAAACCATCAGAACCGATTGCTTACGGCTATAGTTTAGCCGACTGAATACGCAGGATTTTCCGGTTCTTTTTCTGAACCCGCATTTTTTCCGGTACCAGCTTGCCGATTTCGTCCATGAGGCTTTGCAATAGGCTGATTTTCACAAAATGTCGATGGGTGACCAGGCTGACTTCCCTGACGGGTTCAGGGTCTTCAAAATAGCGCACTCGCTCCTGCTGATCTTCGTTGAACTCAAAGGTTGAGAGCTCAGGCAGAACGGTTAGGCCGCCGTTCCTGTCCACCATCTTGCGTAAAGTCTCTACGCTGGAAGATTCATAGAGATAAGGTTTTTCTCCTTGCAGCGCTTGGACGTGTTCCCCGCAGAGGTCGATGACCTGGTTGCGCATGCAATGCCCTTCACTGAGCAGCCAGATTCGTTCCAGAGCAATGTCTTTAGCTTCTACGAGCCTTTTCTTAAGGGCCGGTTCTTTCTCATGAAAATAAGCCACAAAGGGTTCATAGAATAGGGGGTATTCCTTCAAGTCGGCCTCTTCGATGGGCGTAGACATGAGTGCCGCATCCAGCTCATTGTTCCGTAAGGCTTTGACAATCTCCCGGGTTTCCATTTCCCTAACCTGGAGTCGGACTTCGGGGAATTGCTCAATATAGTTTTCAAGCAGGGGGGGAAGCACATAGGTGGCAATGGTCGGGATGACGGCTACCCGGAATACGCCGGCCACCTGATTCTGCTGCTGTTGTATGATCTCGAAGATTCGCTCGGCTTCCGACAAGGTCACTCGGGCCTGGTCAATGATGGCTTCGCCGGCAGCCGTCACGGAAATGGGATGGGTATTTCGATCAAAGAGTTTTACGCCCAGTTCCTCTTCCAGCTTTTGAATTTGCATGCTCAAAGTTGGCTGGGTTACAAAGCATTTTTCGGCCGCGGCGACAAAACTTTTATGGGTGGCCACGGCCACGGCGTATTCTAACTGAGTCAGGGTCATGAATGGCAGTTCTGTTCGGACAAACCTAAGCTATTCTGATGAATTTTAGACGCCTTTTGGTGGAGGACAAACCGAAACGATGAAGCGATTTTCTTCATCATGAACGCTTTAGCTGTACATAGATCTGGGGGAACCAAATTTTGACCCTAGATTTGCTCTATGAGTTCCCAATCCAGTCCACCACAGATTGCCGCATTGAAACAACGCTATTTGGGTAAAGTGATTCAGGACAGCCGCTCGCCGGCGGGTAATTTCCTGGCCTTGAGGTTGACGGAAATCGAAAGAGGTCGGGTGCGATTTGAGATGGTCGTGCGTGCAGAGATGACCAACCCTTTTGGTGGGATTCATGGCGGTATGATGGCTTTAGCCATCGATGAATCCATCGGATGGGCCGTGCGGAGTCTGGAAAGCCCTCGGCGCTATACTTCCCTGAACCTGAACCTGGATTTCCTTTATGCGATTGGGGAAGGGCAAATCCTCTGTTTGGAGGCAAAGATCTTAAGAGAAGGCCGACGGATTCTGCATGCCGAGGCCCAGGCGGAAGATCAGCAAGGTCGCCTTCTGGCGACGGCTACCAGCCAGCTTATTGTTACGAACTGGGAAGGCCTTCGCCGAAACCCGGCAGTGCCGGGCTCTTCGCCTCCATAGGATAAGGCAGAGAGAATTCAGGAATTAGACCTTATTTTTGTCACCGATGCTCAATGGAAAGAAAATTGTTGTGGTGCTCCCCGCTTATAAGGCGGCCCGGACCTTGGAGCGTACCTATGCGGAGATTCCTTTTGATATCGTCGACGAGGTGGTGCTGGTTGATGATTTCAGCCCCGATGATACGGTGGCCGTAGGTCGACGCTTGGGTATCAAGCATATCGTCGTCCATGAGCGTAATAAAGGTTATGGCGGCAATCAAAAAACTTGCTACCACCAGGCTCTCCAGCTCGGGGCCGATATCGTTATCATGCTGCATCCCGACTATCAGTATACGCCTAGGTTGATCCATTCGATGGCAGCCATGATTGCCTATGAAGTCTTCCCCGTTTGTATGGGCTCCCGGATCTTGGGCAAAGGCGCGTTAAAAGGCGGGATGCCATTGTATAAATATTTTGCCAACCGCGTTCTCACCCTATTCCAAAATACGTTGATGAATCAGAAGCTCAGTGAATACCATACGGGATATCGGGCATTTTCTGCGCAGGTTTTAGGGGATTTGAACCTTCAGGAAAATAGCGATGATTTTGTTTTTGACAATGAGATGATCGCCCAGATATTCATGAAAGGCTATGCCATCGGAGAGGTAAGCTGTCCGACGCGTTATTTCGAGGAAGCCTCCAGCATCAATTTTCGTCGAAGTGTGATCTATGGACTCGGCGTTTTACGCGTCTCGCTGATCTATCGCCTCCATAAATGGGGCTGGATACGAAGCCCACTCTTTGCACGCTAGGATGCGGAGTTATTTGATTCGGCGGTTCTAGGATCTTTATTCCAAATGAAGACTCAGGGCCAGTCTGGGAGGACCAGGGCCACGGATGGGGAACTCCCAGGGGAAAAGCAATCCGACCTGAAGCTGAATATAAATAAGATTCAGGTACCGCAGTCGGAGTAATCCAGGCACCAGAATTCCGGTTTCCTGTACGGGACCCCGAGGGAATGGGGTTTCTGGATTGGCCTTTTGGTGATGTTCATGGGCTCCACCCCACCAAAGCTGATGGGAGATGGCGAGCGCGGGTCGGGACCATCGATGGGCATATAGGAAAGGGTTCCAATCATGGCGGTAGCCAAGGCTTAAATACCGGTCGGCAAAATAGGCATAGGGGTAAACGGTCATGAGTCCTCCCCAGGCATATACCTGCCAACTCTGATGCATGCGATGCCCGTTGACGCCAAGCAGGAAGGAGGTTGGAAGGGGTGACTGATTTTGGGTCTGTATGGCTCCGGCTTCAAGCCTCCATTGATCTTTCCCCCATCGATTCCGCTCGGTTTGATAGGTGAGCGCGGCCATAGCGCGTCCATAAGGAACCTCGTAGTCTTCGGCTTGCAACTTTCCCAGTCCCCCTTGGAAGTAAAAGACCGGGTAGGGCGTTTCCTGACTTAGATAGGCGCCAAAGGATGGAACCCGCACCTCTCCAAAGGCATAGCGAAGGCCCGCTCGGATTTCGGTTCGGGTCCAGGTGCGCGATAAGCTGGGCTCAAATTGCCGGACCCTTAACGGCGTAATGCGTTGATGTTGAAAGCCCGCATGAATATCAAAATATCCCCTTCTTGTTTGTGCCTCTACCCCAACGCTGCGAACCCGGTCGACTTCATAAAAAAGAAAGGAGGAGAGGAGACGATGATCCAAAGCCGGCGGCAGAAATCGCTGCCCGGTATTTTGGTAGTCTTTAGAATAGGAAAACTTGAGCCAATGATCGCGATGCCCAAGGGGAAACCACCGAATCTCGCCGCCATATTTCCAGGCTTGATCCCGAATTCCATAAGCCGCCCAGCCGCCCAGCGAAATGAAAGAACTAACCCGATCATTGGTATAGAGTCCAAGACCCCATCGCGTGCCTTCCAGGCTGTTGTAGCTCCAGACTCTAGCCAGATCAAGGTCAATGGGTCCCAGAGGCCAGGCCTTTCTGGTGGCTAAGGCGCCCAGGGAATAGAGTAGGTTCTCTAACCCCTGCTCTTCCATCCATGTGTCGATGACCGCATAACTCTTTTTTTCTCTATCGGTCAATGGTTGGGGGCGATACTGGGACCATTCCTCCTCCGATCGTTGATCGACCTTAGGATCGATCTTAACCGGATAGGCCTTCGAGAACCTGAATCCGGGGGGCAGGTTAAAGGAGATTTCGTCGACTTCGGCCATCCCCTCTAGGCGCAGCAGAGGGCGGAGGGCATGCCGACTTTTTACCGTCGTTTCGTATTGGAGTGTTTTTGGAAACCAATGACCCTGGACCCGCTGATATGTTTGGAGGAAAGAGGTCGAGAGGCCGATGCTGGTATCGGCCGTAGTGGCCGCGATACGGGTGAGGGCATATCCTTGGGAGCTGAGGATTAATCGCCCTTGAAGTCCCAAATTTCGATAGGCGGGCTTTGGCCAGAAATGGAGCACGAACAAAGTGTCCTCCCCGTTTTGTATTTGATCGGCCAACAGGTAATGGTATCGCCTCTCCCAACCCGGGGAAAGCGGGTGGTAGAAATTTTTCTGGTGGAGGCGAATAAAATCCTGGTATGCATCAAAAGGAAGCTGATCGGTTATCAGATTGGCGAAAGCGGTCTTTTTCATACCAGCCATCCGGGATGCCTTCACGGTTTCCTGCAACCTGCCGGGCTTTTGATAAGCCCGATGGGTATAGGTTTCAGAGAGAAGGAGGTCATGATTTTCGAGAAAGTCTGAAAGCTTCCGCAGGCTATCTTCGGCCAGCGAGTCGGGAAGATAACCTTGAATTTTCATCTTATAGTAGATGGCGCAGGAGTAAGCCTCTAGCTGATCTGGATCGTGTTTGGATTTATGGGCGATGGCTTGTTGGATCAACCATCGGAGCTTTTCGTAAGGGGGGCGTACCACCAGCTCTTCCATTTCTGGAGGAAGAGCGTTTAGATGTAGGGTGTCGCCGACCGCAGCTATTTTTATTCGCCGGGTAGCATATCCTAGGCAGCGGACCTCCAGGGAGTCTGCCTGGACTGCGCGGATCCAGCAGCGCCCCTCCTTGTCCGCGATCTCTCCTTCGCCCGTCCCCATATAGTGAATGGTGGCAAAAGAAATCGGATTGCCTGTTTTCCCGTCGAGCAGCTGGACGCGCCGAGGTTGGGCGATGGAAAGGAGGGAAACAACCAGCAAGGTAGAAAAAAGAAAAGCTGTTTTCATCGGCTACGGTGCAGATTCGCTTTATGAATATAGGAAAAATGGGGCCAGGAATTTGGGGGAGGCTATGGATGACTTCCTGTGCTTGGGAAAACAAAACGAGCAGAGGTTCATCCCCTGCTCGTTTTCTTCCTCCGGCCTATGGGCGCCAGGCTTTTTAAGGTTCCCGGGGCACAAATTGGGTTTCGGTAGCGCTGGGCGCCTTTGGAGCTTGGTCGGATCCGTAAATTTCAGCCAGGGTAGGGGCAATGACCAGGGCAACGATCGACATGAGTTTGATGAGAATATTCATCGATGGCCCCGAGGTGTCTTTAAAAGGATCGCCCACCGTGTCGCCCGTTACCGAAGCTTTGTGGGGATCGGATCCTTTATAAAAAGTCTCCCCGTTAATGTCCACGCCTTTTTCAAAGGATTTTTTTGCATTGTCCCAGGCTCCCCCGGCGTTGTTCTGGAACATGCCCATAAGGACTCCACTTACCGTGGCCCCTGCCAGCATACCCCCTAAGGCTTCTGGGCCGACAAGAAAACCTACGGCCACCGGCGCGATCAAAGTGATGGCCCCGGGGGCCACCATTTTACGTAAGGATGCTTTGGTTGAAATGGCCACACATTTTTCGTATTCGGGTTTTGCGGTTCCTTCCATGATGCCTGGAATGGATCGGAACTGGCGGCGCACTTCCTCCACCATAGCCATGGCGGCCTCTCCGACTGCCCGTATGGCCAGGGAGGAGAAGATAAAGGGAATCATGCCACCGACGAACAGCATGGCAAGCACATCAGCTTTATAGATGTCGATGCCATCAATGCCGGCGACGCCGACATAGGCGGCAAAAAGGGCTAAAGAAGTCAATGCCGCCGATGCGATGGCAAAGCCTTTACCCGTTGCTGCCGTGGTATTCCCCACGGCATCCAAGGTGTCGGTTTTTTCGCGAACCTCCTTGGGCAATTCACTCATTTCTGCGATTCCTCCGGCATTATCCGCGATCGGACCGAAGGCGTCGATGGCCAGTTGCATGGCCGTGGTTGCCATCATTCCCGTGGCGGCAATGGCTACGCCATAAAGGCCTGCCATGGCAAATGATCCCCAAATACCCCCGGCCAGAACCAAAATGGGAAGGAAGGTACTTTCCATACCGATCGCCAGACCACTGATGACGTTGGTGGCATGACCGGTCGCCGATTGGCGAATGATGCTGTTCACCGGTCTTTTACCCATGGCGGTATAGAATTCCGTAATAACGCTCATCAATGTACCTACCACCAGTCCAATCACAATCGCACCAAAGACTTCCATATTGGTGAATTGATGACTCCGAAGCGTCATGTTCTCAGGGAGAATGTACATGGTAAGGAAGTAGGCGCTGACACCGGTCAACAAGATCGACCCCCAATTCCCCAAGTTTAAGGCTTTTTGGACGGGGCCCGTATGAACTCCCGTTTGGTCGCTAATGCGGACAAACCAGGATCCTACGATGGAGAATACCAGACCGACGGCGGCAATAATCATGGGAAGGATGATCGGCCCAAAACCCTGAAACTGATCTGCGGAGCTGGTTTCCTGACCTAGGACCATGGTTGCCAGAACGGTGGCTACATAAGATCCAAACAAGTCGGCACCCATGCCGGCTACGTCTCCGACGTTATCGCCCACATTGTCGGCAATGGTGGCGGGGTTACGCGGATCATCTTCCGGGATTCCGGCCTCCACTTTCCCAACGAGATCTGCTCCCACGTCGGCGGCTTTGGTATAAATGCCGCCCCCAACCCGGGCAAAAAGGGCAATGCTTTCAGCACCCAATGAAAAACCCGTCAACACCTCGATGACCATTTTCACGGATCCATCGGTGGCCATCGTTCCGGGTGCAAATATCTGCCAGAGTAAAATAAACAGTCCGCCTAATCCTAGAACCGCCAGTCCTGCCACGCCGAGGCCCATGACGGTTCCACCGCCAAAAGAGATGGCCAAAGCCTTACGCAGGCTGGTTTTTGCGGCCTCTGCAGTGCGGACGTTGGCTTTGGTTGCAATCCGCATGCCGATAAAGCCGGCCAGGGCGGAAAACAAGGCGCCTAGGATAAAAGTTAGGGCAATGGTCGGGTGCGAATTTTCGTGCTGGCTGCCCATAAAGCCGAGAAGCACGGCGCCAAATACCACATAATAAGCTAAAATCTTATACTCGGCTTTCAGAAAAGCCATGGCTCCTTCGGAAATATACGCAGCAATTTCCTTCATCCGCGCATTCCCTGCAGGTTGACGCCCAACCCAGGCTGCTTTGAGATAGGTGTAAAATAAAGCAACAATACCCAAAAGAGGGATGAGATAAAGTAATTTCATATGATGAATTATGTCATGAAGAGGCGGGGGCAAATATACTGGAATCCGCCTAGAAAACATAAACAATTCATGGGTTTGTGGAACGGTTTTTGACCTATATGTAAAAGAGATCAAAATGTGGAAGGGATGAATAGGGAATACGGATATGAGGAAGGAATGCCCTCCTCTTTGGAGGCCTATCGAAATCTGGAAGATGAAGATCTGCTATATCGGTATCAGCAGCGGGGTGATCAAGGTGCCATGTACTGCCTGTTCGGGCGTTATGCCCATATTGCTTATGGTTGCTTTGCCATGGATGGTCGGGATGCCCGAGCATGCATTGAGCAGGTGGAATCCCTTTTTATGCGTTTGATATGCGGCGAAAAACTGGAAGAAAAGCGCTTTAGCGACTGGCTTCTGGATCAATGCCTCCCCGCTCGTCTCCGGGCGGGGGAGGGCCAACCGATCCCTGATGAAGAGGCGATCTGGGCCCGATTTACGCAAGGTAAGGTCGATTTTTCCTCCTTAGCCGAACAATGGGATTGCCCCTGGGAAGAAGTGGCTCCAAGGCTGGAGGCCATCGCAGAAAGACAGAGGCTGCAGGGACGCGAACAAAGGTTCTAGCTGCGATGCAGAACCATGAGCATGGGAAAGGAAAGAATGAGCGTAGGTAGAGAGATCTGTAATTGGATTGAGCTATGAATCATCGGCAATCGAAATCGAAACAGGGAGGGACCGCAGCGGCTTGCCTTAGCCCCCGGCAGATGCAGGCTTATTTGGGGCCGCAGATGCTGGCCGAGGAGCGCCACGCCATCGAGGTGCATTTGATTTCCTGCCCCCTTTGTAATCATGCCCTGGCTGGCCTAAAGAACCATCCGGAGGCCCTCCAGCATCTAAACCAGTTGAATCGCCATTTTCTAAAAGAGCATTTTGGGCTTCAGCATCCTCAGATCCAGATGAGCGCCTTGGCTTCTGCAGCTCCAAGACCTCGTCGGCGCTGGGCTCGTCTGCGTAAACGGGCTCAAAGAGAAATGGAGGGGGGAGGAAGCACCGGCTTTTGGGTCACCATGCTCGTGATGGGCGCCGCGATCGCGGCCTATTTCTATGCCGGCCGTCCTTCCTGGGTAGATATCCGGGCCAAGCTTTACCAAAATGTCCCGCCTGGTGAAATCCATGCTCCCCAAGATCCAGATCCCGGGTCGCCGTCCGAGGGCCTGGTCTTCTCCGACTCGCATTCTTCGGATTCGCAGGAAGCAGAGCCGATTGCAACCCAAAACCCAAAGAATCAGGGGGCGGATCAGAACGCTGCCTCAACCCATCCGCTGGGAGGATTGCCTTCAGAGGGGAGTCCGGACACCTCTTCCGGGGACCTGCCTGAAGACCCGTCCGGGGACCTGGATCTGCGGGTGCCGATGGATTTAGAACCAGCGGCCTCCCCATTTTCAAAGGATCCTCGCAAATCGGAGGCTTCGCCCGTTAAGGCATCCCCTTCGCGTACCATCTCTCCTCCGCGCCCATCCCGCTCTACGAAGTCCAGCTCGCCCAGATCAGAGGAAGGAGAGAATTCCCATCCCAATTCTTCCCCACCATCATCCCTGGAGGCTTTAATGAAAGCCCAGCAATGGATAGACCAGGGAAAAGACAGCCAGGCAAAAGCCCTGTTGGAGCCTCTTCTTGAATCGCGAGGCAGGGAGAGACGACAGGCTCGACGATTAATGCGTGATCTGGAACAGCGCCAGAAGGAACAGAAGGAACAGAAGGAACAGAAGGAACAGAAGGAACAGAAGGAACAGAAGGAGCTGAAAGAACAGAAAGAACAGAAAGAATAGAAAGAATAGAAGGACCAGAAAGACCAAGACCTTGCCCATGAGAAACGTGATGCCATGGGATGCAAGCCGCACCCATTTAGGCTAGATGACCGTCATTTAGTATATTCACGGCTTTGATTTTCACCATGAGACTACGGTTACTTATTGCGATTTGCCTCGGATTCAGCGGAAGTTTGGCTGCTCAGGATTTTCGATTCTATACAGAGGATCCCCTCTACTGGGGGAACAAAAAACCGAAGCCCGGGTATTGGCAGCAAGACGTCCATTATCAGATTCAGGCTCGAATCGATGAGGTCGAGCATCGGATTGATGGGACGGAAAGGATTTATTATATCAACCATTCGCCCGACACATTACGAGAGGTTTATCTGCGTCTGTTCCAAAATGCATTCATTGCAGGCAGCCATTTGCGGGAACTGGAGCGAATCAATCATCATAAGGCTAAACTAGGCCCTCGGGAGGCGGCCGGAGAAGGAACCTTGATCTCCGAAATTCGGCAGGGCGGCCAGGATCTGGCCACAGAGCTGGACAATACCATTCTGCGCTTGTCTCTGGCCCAACCGCTGGAACCGGGCGGCATGGCCGTGATTGACCTGAAGTTTCAGACCTTTTTTGACGACCAGGGGTCCACCCGCCGGCGAATGAAGATGTATGATGCTTGGGGCATGAAACATTATAACGGGGTTCAATGGTTCCCTAAACTCTGTGTATACGATCCCCATTCCGGCTGGGATTTGGATCAGCACTTGAATAAGGAGTTTTATGGAGAATATGGCACTTATGAAGTATCTCTGGATTTTCCCTCTAATTATATTGTAGAGGCCACCGGCGAGCTGGAGAACCGGGCAGAAGTCCTCCCGGATAGCTTGCGTGAAAGACTGGACTTGAAGAATTTTGCGAACAAGCCCTGGGGAGAGCCTCCTTCGATCATCATTCCATACGTTCCCGGGGAGCGAAAAGTCTGGAAATTCAAGGCAAAGCATGTACATGATTTTGCTTTTACCGCCGATCCCAGTTATCGTATTGGAACCGTTTACTGGAACGGCATCGAATGCGTAGGGTTGGCTCAGGAGCCCCATGCCAGCGGCTGGCAGAATGCGGCGGATTATGTAGCCCAGACCGTAAAGGCTTTCTCAGAAGATTTTGGACATTACCACTACCCGAAAATGGTAGCCGCAGATGCGGCCGACGGGATGGAATATCCCATGATTACCCTGGATGGGGGTTCGGATCCTGGTTATCGAGGCCTGCTGGTTCACGAGATTGGGCATAATTGGTTTTATGGGATGGTGGGGTCTAACGAAACCTATCGTGCCGCTTTTGACGAAGGGTTTACTCAGTTTCTAACAGCCTGGGGATTGGAGAAAGTCGATGGTCCTGATCTCGTGACGGTACCTAAGAAGAGAAAGCTTTTCCCATTGAAGGAGAAACCGGAGCCGCAGAAGGCCAGGGAAGTGCGGGTCTTTAGCCGCTACGTTCACGAAGCCCTGAAGGGTCAGGAATTGTCGCTGATGACCCATTCCAATGAGTTCAGGGATGCTCTGCGCCATGAGGGAGGCTATGCCATGGTTTATTATAAGCCTGCGGTCATGCTTTATCACCTCCAATACGTCCTGGGCGATTCCCTCTTCTTGGAAACCATGCGTGCTTTTGTGAATCAATGGAAATTTGCCCACCCGTACCTGGAGGATTTTAGGGAATCGGTAACTCGCTTTACGGGCCAAAACTTAAACTGGTTCTTTGACCAATGGCTGGTATCGACCAAAACGCTGGACTATGCCATTAAGCGGGTGAAACCGGTGCCAGGAACCCATGATCAGTTTCGCATCCGATTGAAACGAAAAGGAGACATCCAGTCTCCCATTGATTTGCGCGTCATCGCCCGAGATGAGAAGGTCTATGATTTCCATATACCGAATACCTGGTTTCGGAAGGAAGATTCGGCCGAAACCTTACCGAGATGGTATTCCATTGGCGGACTCCACCGCCATTACGAGGCGGAGGTTCAGATACCCTCCGGCATTGCCTCTGTGGAGATTGACCCCAGTAAGCGATTGGCAGATCTGAGACCTTGGGACAATCATTATCGTCGGGGCATCGCGCCCTATCGCGGCGCCGTGAAGGCCAGACTGGGAAGGCCAGATCATGGACTGGATCGCCTTCATTATCGATTTAATTATTATCCTGACCTCTGGTACAATCGAGTTGACGGCTTAAAGCTGGGCTTGTCTTTTGAGGGCAGTTTCATTCGCAGCCTCCATCGGATTCAGGGAAGTATCTGGTGGAACAGCCATATATTTCAAGCCATGGCCTATTGGCCCGAAGCCGATCAGGGGTATTATGACCAATTCATCCCTTTCAATTATTCGTTTTCCTGGGACAACCCGGTGACGGCCAGGTATCCAGCGCTGAGATGGGAGCTGGGCTCCCGCCTTATGGATGGAATGTGGAGGCATCGTGCCGGCCTGAGCTGGACGCCGGAGCAGCTCGGTCGTTTCTCGTTTTCCTACCAGCGTCTCTGGCGCCCCTTAGGTCATGATCTAGCCTACCTGATCTATCCGAGGGAGTGGTCTTCGTTTAAGGATCGGCCGAATGCAACGCTTCAGCTCGAATGGTCGAAAAACTATCGTTGGATCCAGGGGCAAGGGACTTGGCGCATGGCGGCCCGCACCCCGGCACCTGTCGGCTGGCGTAAGGAGCGTTTTGATTACAGCTACCTGGAAGGAGAGTGGATTCATCGTCAGCAGGTCGGCGCTTTTCGCTGGCATACCCGGCTCTATGGCCGCTGGGGTTCCGGGAACCAGTTGCCCTATGAGAGTCTGCTTTTCTTGGCCGGAGCCAACAACGAGGATTTGATGGATTCGCGGTGGACTCGGACCAATACATTTGTTCCTGAAATCTGGGAGGGACACTCCTTGAGCATGGATCGCCATTTTCAAATGGGCGGGGGATTGAATCTCCGGGGTTATGCCGGTTATTTAGCCGTCGATGAGGTGAATGGGGAGCGGATGCTTGCCTACAAGGGGCGGTCGGGTGCTTCCCTGAATATGGAATGGGAGTATAGCCTAGCACACCTTCCTTCCTTTGTCAAGAAATGGATAGGTGTCGACTTGTACTGGTTTGCGGACGCGGGTCTGATTGAATTAAGCCGTTTTCCCGATCTGGAGAACTACGCGCAAATTCGTCCCGCGGCAAGATGGTCTTCGCTACGGATGGATACGGGTCCTGGGGTTCGGGTTCAGTTTCTGGGCTTGGATTGGAGGGCCGACTTCCCCCTATGGGTAAATCGGCCACCCGCCAGCGATCCCTCCTATCTGGATTTTCGCTGGGTCATTGGCTTGGGTCGGAGTTTTTAACCTAGACCCTTGGCAGCCGGCGCCCGGTTACGTGTATTTTACAATGCGCTGCACGAACTGGGTCGTAGAAGTACTAAATATAAGGGTATAGATTCCGCGTAGAAGTGCAGAGAT
This sequence comes from uncultured Chitinophagaceae bacterium, assembly GCA_964646775.1. Classification (GTDB taxonomy): domain Bacteria; phylum Bacteroidota; class Bacteroidia; order Chitinophagales; family Chitinophagaceae; genus CAYPQN01. Next base: position 12,623 of record CAZYEZ010000015.1, read on the forward strand.
GTCTAAGTTGAGATATTCATTGGGGGCAATCCTTGTCTCATAATGGATGCGGCCTTTCATGTCGACGACAACCACGGCACAATGCTCTTTCTCTTTATTCTGGATATTGATCATGATTCTAAAAAAATGACCATCCCATCCAAATCGCCTCGAACCGTCAAGGCAAAGTAGAGGGGAGGGGGCAAAGCGTTTATTATTCGTATCCTCGTCGGGATTTTTTCTCTACAAAATTGATTAATGCCTGATTGGCAACCCGGTTTCCACCGGGCGTGGGGTACTGGCCTGTAAAATACCAATCCCCTTGATGATTGGGGCATGCCTGGTGAAGGCCTTCGATGGACTGATAAATAACTTCTATTTCAGCGTGGACGTCCACGGGCCGCAGCATCAAGGAAATCTGTTGGCTGATTTGCTCGGTGGTAAACGGCGCGTAGATGCGTTTTACATAGTTTTCCTGCTCGAGTCCTGTGGTTGTTCGGGCCGCTTCGTAGGCTTCCCGAAGGATGGACTGCTGGCCCGATTCCTCCAGGAGGGAGACGGCGGCCTGAAAGGCGATAAAATCCCCCAGACGGCTCATGTCGATGCCGTAGCAGTCCGGATATCTGATCTGTGGCGCCGAGGATACAATGATAATCCGGCGTGGACCCAGGCGATCAAGCATGCGTATAATACTTTGCCGAAGCGTGGTGCCTCGTACAATCGAGTCATCAATGACGACCAGGTTATCTTGACCTTCCCGAACCGTCCCGTAAGTGATGTCATAGACATGTTGGACCATCTCGTCGCGGGCAGCATCTTCCGTAATGAAAGTGCGCATTTTAACATCCTTGATGGCCACCTTATCAATCCTTACCCGGCGGCTGATGATTTCCAATAATGCGTCATCGTCCAGATCGCGGGCGCGAATCTTTTGCAGTTTGGTTTCATTCAGGTAGTCTTCGAGCCCCTTGATCAGTCCGTAAAAGGCGGTTTCCGCCGTATTCGGTATAAATGAAACGATGGTGTTTTTAAGGTCGTTATCGATGGCCTCCAGCACTTTGGGCGCTAGGTTTCTTCCCAAAGCCATCCGTTCGCGGTAGATGTCGGGATCGCCACCTCGGCTAAAATAAATGCGTTCGAAGCTACAGGATTTGGCTTCTTTCTCCTCCAGGATCTGCGATATGCTCCAGTCTCCATTAGACTTGGCAATCAGGGCATGTCCCCGGGGCAGCTCCCGGACCTCTTCCAAGGGCACATGAAAGGCCGTCATGATGGCGGGTCTTTCCGAAGCCGCGACGATCAGCTCTTCATCCGCATAATAGAAGGCGGGTCGGATACCATGGGCATCGCGAAGAATAAAGCTGTCCCCGTTTCCAATCAACCCACTGCAAACAAAGCCCCCATCAAACTCGACGGCCGCCGTTCGTAGTACGCGGAGGAGGTCAAGGTCTTCGGGTTGGGCTTCGTCGGCTAAACAGAGTTGCTGATGAATGGATTCGATCATGGCCCCCAGATCGCTATCGCGAATCATGCCGGGCGGAAGTGGCCCCATTTTTCGTAAGATCTCGTCGGTATTGACCAGGTTGAAGTTTCCGGCCATGGCCAGATTGCGGGTGGGATTAATATGGGGTTTGAGGAAGGGATGGCAAAATTCCACATCATTTTTCCCCTGGGTTCCGTAGCGCAAATGCCCGAGTAGCACCTCTCCCATGAATCGCAGATATCCTTTCATAAGCCCCGGATGTTTCCGCAGGTCGGGATACATTTTTTCCAGATCGGCGACTTCCTGCTGGACATTCTGAAAGATCTGTGATATAGCCTGAGAGCCGCTTATACGCAGGCGGTGCATAAACTGGTGGCCGGGCTCTACATTTAGTTTTTGAGTCACAATGCCCGCCCCGTCCTGCCCCCGGTTATGCTGTTTTTCCATCAGGAGATACAGTTTGTTCAGGGCATAAAAGGCAGTACCGTATTTTCGGTGGTAGTAGGCCAGTGGTTTGAGAAGCCGAATATAGGCTAGACCACATTCGTGGGCAATGGCATCAGACATGAGAGCACAAAGATAAGAAGGCGGTTTGAATTCAGGAGCCCAGAATTCGGATTCGGTGCCTTGCCACTGCCTAAATGGGAGGATGAGCCGATGAGACGCCCAGATAGATGGAAAGGATTAAGACGACCCCAATCCCAGCTAGGCAGAGAGCGGAAATCTTCTGCAGGTAAAACATTCGACGAAGGGTGAGCCGCTTGCGAATCGCATCGGCCAGGAAAACCTTTACAACATCCAAACAAAGGATTAATCCCAAACAGGAACCAAAAAGTACAATCCGGTACAGATGGTCCGCATGGGCGGTGGCGGCGGCGGCTATCAGCCAAGTAATGAAAACGCCGGGGTTAAAAGAGTTGATAAGAAACCCGCTGCCCCAGATGGTTAGATATCGCGACCTGCTTATTTCCGTGGGGAGATGGCGAGGTCGCCGGGGAACGAAGGGCTTGAAGAATCCGATTAGCCCGATAAGTATCAAAATGGCGCCGCCTGCATAAGCAATGGGTGCCTCGAACTGAATGAGAAGCTCCAGCCAGTTTGCGGCAAAGTTGGCGAGCAAAACAAAAATGAGATCGCTCATGGAGACGCCAATAATAAATGCCACGCCCGCCTTGTAACTATGATGCAGACTGTACTTCAGGATGGCAAAGAGCGTGGGGCCTACCGAAACGGCCATGACCATTCCCAGAAGCAGTCCTTTTATGATGGCGTCCAATATACCCATGACAAAACTTCGGAGCAGGCCGCTAAGCTAAGGATTTCGACCTATTTTCTCTTCGCTCTGCCCTTATTCGTCGCCGGGAGGGATCGAGGATTTCTAATTCGATCCATATATGGGGATCGGGAGCCCAGTGGGGTAGGCGTTCCGGCCATTCGATGAAGACCAGGCCTTCGGCCTGGCTCATGGCTTCCTCAATTCCGGCTTCGATGGCCTCTTCTTCTGTTTCGATTCGGAACCAATCCATATGTGTCAACGACTTTGCTCCGGGAAAGTTGCCAGGCCGGTATTCATGAATAAGGTTATAACTGGGACTTTGGACCGGGTCCTGGAGTCCGAGGGCTTTCCCCCAATGTCGAATCAGAGCTGTTTTTCCAGCCCCCATGGGGCCAGAGAAAAGAAAGAATCGGTCCTTGTCGGTTTTTCCACCAAAGGACTGAATGAGGGTGTCGATTTCCTCCAGAACATAGATTTGATCTAAAATGAGCGTGCTTTTCATGGGGGAATGATTCGTTCATAAAATACCGGCGCAGACCCTGCAAATTGAAGAAAAATTCCGGTATTCATGCCGATCCTTTCCTGCGCTTTCAAAGGACAGGTCTTCGCAATCTGGCGTAAAGCCTTATTCCCTGGACCTTTACCTGAAAGGACCTTTAAGTCTGAAGGGGTCCCATTTTCATGGGAAGCGAAAATGAGCTAATTTGAGGATGAAAATCCGCCCATGTCAAATCGGAAGTTCGTATCTATGAAAAGCCTTGGAAGGAGGATAAGAGCCCTGGCAGGACTCCTTTTGCTGCTTCCTTTTGCTGCACTGAGCCAGTGGCAATTTAATGGAAGGGTCTTAGAGGCCTCCATTCCCGCCTCCGGGGTGCCTTCGGTTCCCTACGGATACTTGATGCCGGAGCCTTCGTCCTGGCCTTTTCTTGAGACCACGGAGGCCCCCGAAAGTTTTCAGTTTGCACTGCCTGACCCAGAGGGGAGATGGACGATCTATCAGTTTTTCAGGGAATCCGTAATGGCCTCGCCCCTGGCGGAGAAATATCCCCATATTCAGAGTTTCCGTGGCGTGGATCCAGGGCATCCTCATCGTTCGGTGCGCATGGAATGGACTGAATTGGGTTTAACGGCCTCGGTGCGCGATCCGCAACGAACTTATACCCTCGCCCCCATGGAGGAGTACCCGCAGTGGTACTGGATCTATGAGCGGGACCCTTCCCGCTCCTCCCAATCCGGGACGGGACGGCAATGCCTGGACGCATCTTTTCACTCCGATGGTTTCCTCAGTTCGGATCCTAAGGGGGCGGCGACGCCTTCTTGGACGGGGTCCGCCTCCCAAGGCTTGGGCGAGCAGCGTAAGACCTACCGGTTAGCCCTGGCTGCCAATTCGGAATACGCACATGCCGTCAGCGGCGGCATGCCCACCAAGGCAGCGGTGCTATCGGCAATGGTCATTTCTGTAAACCGGATCAATGAAGTTTTGGAAAGAGAACTTTCGGTTCGCTTGGAGTTAATTCCTCAAACCGAAGACCTCATCTATCTGTTTGAGCCGGACCCTTATGGGAATACCAATCCATTCCAAATTTCTGCCCAAAATCAGGCCAATCTGGATTTGGTGGTGGGTACGGCCAACTATGATATTGGTCATGTGTTCACCACGGGTTCAGGCGGCGTCGCCGAAATTGCCTCCGTATGCCATCCGATGACGAAAGGGATGGCCACCACCGGACAGCCCCATCCCTTAGGAGATCGGTTTGATATAGATTTTGTGGCCCATGAGATCGGACACCAGCTGGGAGCAACCCATAGTTTTAATGCGAACTATGCCGGATCTTGCTATGGTAATGCATTTTGGATGGCAGCTTACGAGCCGGGGAGCGGCTCTTCGATTATGAGTTATGCGGGAATTTGTGGACCCGATAATGATGTGGCGCCATTTAGCGAGGATTATTTTCACCGCGTGAGCCTGCTACAGATCCGAGACTTTTTAGACGATCCCCTGAAAGGGGGACAATGTGGGACCTCTATTCCGGGCCCCGCCCTTCCGGAGCACTCTGGTTGGGGTGGTCATTACCGGATTCCTGCCGGAACCCCTTTTGAACTGGAAATAGATCATCCAAAACCTGGGGTTCTTTATTTGTGGGAGCAGTGGAATCTGGGGGAGTTCGGCATTCATTTTTCTTTAGCCAGTCGTGGGCCTCTGTTCCGCTCATTTCCACCGGATACCACCGGGAAGCGGGTGTTTCCGCGGTTAGAGAACCTGAGAAAAGGTCCGCCCTACATGGGAGAAAAATTACCGGATAGTGCCCAAGAAATGGTTTTCAGGCTGACCACCCGAACCCTGGATCAGGGATGGGGGCAGTTTCATACATCGGCCGACTCCCTGAGACTGGAGGTTATCGAGACCGCCGGGCCATTTCTGATTCTGGAGCCGGGACCTCATCGCGATCACTGGAGATCGGGAGACTCGGTGCTCATTCGATGGGATCGGGCAGGCACGCAGCTGCCCCCGATTTCATGTGAGCAAGTCGATCTGTATTTATCGCTCAACGGAGGAAGGGATTTTCCGATCCTTCTGGGTTCTGGATTCCCAAACCAGGGCGAGGCCTGGGTGAAGATCCCCGCCGGGATTTATTCCAGCGAGGCTCGGGTCAAAGTCAAGGGCCATCATCAGGTGTTCTTTGCCATGAGCCCTCGGGATTTTCGAATTGATCCCTGGCCCGAATCCTTGTCTCCAAGCCCGCATTCGGAAGATTGGCGGGTGTTCCCCAACCCGGGATCGGAGCAGTTAAGGTTCCATGCAACGGATAGGCAACCCGCCCATTGGCGAATCCTGAATCTGCAGGGGCAAGAGGTTTATCGGGGGATATGGCCGGCTCAGGATAAGGTGGAGACGGCCGATTGGCCACCCGGGGTGTACCTTATCGAATGGATCATGAATGATAGCCGTCCCATCCTTCGAAAAAAATGGATGAAGCTTTAGACCCTTAAGGAGGGCTCAAAATTTCTTTTAGGTATCGACCGGTATGACTTTGCGGGATGGCGGCAATCTCTTCGGGAGTTCCGCTGCCCACGATCCTTCCTCCCTCCTCACCGCCTTCGGGTCCGATGTCGACCACATGATCGGCCATTTTGATGATATCGAGGTTATGCTCGATGACGAGTACGGTATTGCCTCGGTCGACGAGCCGCTGCAGGACATCAAGTAAATGGCGGATATCCTCGAAATGCAAGCCCGTGGTCGGTTCATCGAGAATATAAATGGTCTTTCCCGTATCCCTTTTGGCCAGTTCGGTGGCCAGCTTAATGCGTTGCGCCTCTCCACCACTCAGCGTGACGGCACTTTGACCCAGTTGAATATAGCCCAAGCCGACATCGTCTAAGACTTTAATTTTTCGATGCAGGGAAGGGAGGGCTGCGAAAAACGCTGCCGCTTCTTCTACGGTCATATTTAACACATCGTAGATGGACTTTCCTTTATAGCGGATTTCAAGGGTCTCGCGATTGTAGCGTTTCCCTCCACAGGTCTCGCAAGGCACGTATACATCCGGCAGGAAGTTCATTTCAATCGTCCGAATCCCCGCTCCCGAGCAGGATTCGCATCGCCCTCCCTTTACATTGAAGGAGAATCGCCCGGGCTGGTAGCCGCGGATTCGGGCTTCAGGTACCTGAGAAAACAGGTGCCGAATGTCGGTAAAGAACCCACAGTAGGTAGCCGGATTGCTCCGCGGGGTCCGCCCAATGGGACTCTGATCGATTTCGATGACCTTGTCAATATTTTCAAGGCCTTCGATTTTCTTGTAAGCTAAGGGCTTTCCGGTATACTGCGGATAAACATGGCGGGCGAGCAGGGGATAGAGGGTTTCATTGATCAAACTGCTCTTCCCGCTACCGGAGACGCCGGTCACGGCGATCAGGCAGCCCAAGGGCAGGTGAAGTTGAACATTTTTGAGGTTGTGCCCTTTAGCTCCCGATAGCTTTAACCCCTGCCCATTGCCTTTGCGGCGCAAGGGGGGAATGGGTATGCTCCGTTCATCGCGCAAGTATTCGGCGGTGATGCCGGGGCTTTGCTTGACTTCTTCGGGGATGCCCTGGGCAATAATTTGTCCACCGTGGATACCCGCGGCCGGCCCCATATCAATCAAATAATCGGCCGCCATCATGATGTCCCGGTCGTGTTCAACGACGATGACCGAGTTGCCTCCGTCGCGGAGGTTTTTCATCGCTCCAATCAAATTCTCATTGTCTCTTTGGTGGAGTCCAATACTGGGTTCATCCAGAATATAAGTGATGCCCGTGAGTTGAGAACCAATTTGCGTTGCCAGTCGAATACGCTGCGATTCGCCGCCGCTTAGACTGCGGGACGGCCGGTGGAGGCTGAGATAATGCAAGCCAACATCTTGAAGAAACTGGACCCTATCGCGAATTTCTTTGAGTATTTCGTGGGCAATCCGGGCTCTTTGGGGGGGCAGACCTGATTCCATTTCGTCAAACCATGATAAAAGGCTTCCAATGGGCATGGCGGCAACCTGTCCAATATGGAGACCGCCAAGCTTGAAATGCAGGCTCTCCTGCTTTAGCCGAGCCCCCTGGCAAAGCGTGCAGGTCTTCTGACTAAGGTATTCGAGCGCCCAGTTCCGAATGGGCTCAAACTCGGTATTGCGGAACCAGCGCATAATAAGGGGGAGAATCCCTTCGTATTCTTTCTTTTCCTCATCCTGCAGGGAAATAAAGGGGGCATCGGCTTCCGGAAGGGGGAGATGTCCTTGTGGGTTTCCATAGAGGATCCAGTTTTTTTTGCTGGGGTCCAAGGCCGCAATCGGAACATCTAGGGGGATTTGCTTTTTTCGAGCCATCCGCTGAGCATTTCGGAAGGTCCAGCTATTCTTCTCCGCCCTTAAGGGGACGATACCGCCTTCGCGGATCGTCTTATGCGGGTCAGGGATGACTTTGTCCATATCCGGCGCATATTCTAGCCCCAAGCCATGGCATTGTGGACAGGCTCCGTAGGGAGAGTTAAAGGAAAAGTGATTGGGAGAAGGCTCTTCGTAGGAAATGCCAGAATCTGCACACATCAGCACGCGACTAAAAGGATGGCGGCGCTGGGTTGCAATATTTAAAACAAATAGGAGCCCTTCACCCATTTCCAGACCTTTTTCCAGGCTCTCTTTAAGGCGCTGGCTCTGCGAAGGCTCAATGACCAGTCTGTCGATGACTAGTTCAATGTCATGCACCTTATATCTGTCCAACTGTATAGGCTGATCCAGGTCGCGGATTTCCCCATCCACACTGACTTTGAGATAGCCTTGCTTACGCAGTTGAGTAAACAACTCTCTATAATGTCCCTTTCTTCCCCGGACGAGGGGCGCCAGAATGGCTACGGTCGCCTGGTCGAACTGTTCTTCGATGCGTTCCTGCATCTCTTCGCGGGAGAGCTTGATCATTTTCTTTCCGGTAACGTAAGAGTAGGCTTCCGCGACACGGGCGTAGAGCAGGCGAAGGAAATCGTATACCTCCGTGACCGTTCCTACGGTAGATCTTGGATTGCGGTTGGTGGTCTTTTGTTCGATGGAAATGACCGGAGACAGGCCGGTAATACGGTCTACGTCGGGTCGTTGAAGGTCGCCGAGAAACTGGCGGGCATAATGGGCAAAACTCTCCATATAGCGTCGTTGACCTTCCGCAAAAAGCGTATCAAAGGCCAGGGATGATTTGCCGCTTCCCGAAATGCCTGTAATGACGACAAGCTGGTTTTTAGGGATGCGCAGGTCGATGTTCCGGAGATTATGCGCTCGGGCACCCTGAATATAGATATGTGGAACGGGAAAGTCCCCATAAGGAGTAGGGGACGGTTTAGCGGTCTTCGTCGGAGTCTTCTTCATGAAGGGGGAGAATCTGGGACAAAGTTACCAATCTATAAGCAGAAGGGATGCCTACTGTTTCCGAGAAATGACATAGTCCACCAGTTCTTCGAGGGCTTGACGAGCAGGGCTGGCGGGGAAGCGGTTGAGCAGGGCAAGGGCTTGCTGATGATATGCTGCCATTTTCTGGCGCGCATATTCGATTCCACCCGATTGCCGAACGATCTCGATGACTTCCTGAACTTTGTCTTTACGTGTGTTCTGGTTCTTTATTATATAGATCATCCGACGGCGAGTTTCTCGATCTGCCTTTTGAAGCGCGTATATGAGCGGCAGCGTCATCTTTTTTTCTTTAATGTCGATTCCCCGCGGCTTCCCAATGTTATCCTCCCCATAATCGAAAAGATCATCCATAATCTGGAAGGCAATACCCACTTTTTCCCCAAATTGTCGGAAGAATTCCGCGGTTTCTAAGTCTTCTGAGGAAGAATAGGCTCCGGCTGCGCAGGCCGCAGACAGTAATGACGCTGTTTTTGCGCGGATTATTTCGAAATAGATCGCTTCGCTTATATCAAGTTTGCGGGCTTTTTCCATTTGGAGAAGCTCCCCCTCACTCATTTCTTTTACCGCTCTGGACGTGATCTTAAGTATCTGAATATCATCGTGCTGTATAGAGAGCAATAAACCTTTCGATAACAGATAATCCCCAACTAGGACGGCAATTTTATTTTTCCATAGCGCGTTGATGGAGAAAAAATTTCGACGAACCATGGCATTATCTACGACATCGTCGTGCACCAAAGTAGCCGTATGCAACAGTTCTATAAGGGATGCGGCCCGATAGGTCGGCTCCTTGATTTCGCCACAGATCTTCGCGCAAAGGAAGACGAACATAGGCCGCATTTGCTTTCCTTTTCGCTTGATAATCAACCGAAGAATGCGATCCAGCAATGGATTGGATCCTTTGACGCTGTCGGCAAATTTTTTTTCAAAAATGGCCAGCTCTGAGCTGATGATTCCCTTGACGATCTGCATGAATTGAGGTCCAATATAAGAATATGGAGCAAATCTCGTCTAACCCCATTACTAATTAAAGAAAATTTTTGGCATAATACTTGAGTAACGAAACTAGATGGGGAGCAAAACATTTTTTTAATAATTTTGTTCCTTTCAGTGGTGAACTTTACCTTTGCCACATATTGAATAATTTAACCAAAATTGTTTAAATAAACACTCTGTTATGGTCAACAAAAAGTACCTATTGCTTGCTGGATTTTGTGCTGCGATGGCAGCGCAGCCGGTAACTGCACAAGAAAGTGAATCTACCGGGGCCCAATGGTCAAGCCGGGACATGACGTATCGTGGTGACAGCTACGACGTTTTGGATTCCAACTATGTTCCAAAATCTAGAATGGAACAGCATCGCCGTTATCTCAACCACCAGTATGCCTTCCCGGCGAAGCCCAGAAACATGTGGGAACTCGGTGTAGGGGGTGGACTAATGAATGTACGCGGAGATGTTGCCAGCCAGCTGGGTGGGTACGGATTCCACGCGCATTTAAGAAAAGCCTGGGGTCACACCATTTCTACTCGCTTGCAGTATAACTACGGCATCGCGAAAGGATTGGATAACACCTTTGCAGGACCCACTACCGTATTAGGCGATCATGCATGGAACGGCCGTGCAAACGGATATAGCTACACGCAGAATGGGGAATATGTTGTGCGCAACTACCGCACGGAACTCCATCAGTTGAACTTTGACCTGATCGGCTCGACCAATAACATTAATTTCTACAAGTCTCGCATTAAGACCTCTTTCTACGGTTTCGTTGGATTAGGTGTTCGTGCTTACAAGGTTCGGGTTAACGCCTTAAATGATGGCGGGTCAACCTATGTTCCTTACGATTTCTTGGCAGCAGGGGATAGCCTTGGTTTTAGCTACGATAATCGGAAGGACTTCCATAATGCTCTTAAAGACAATATGGATGACACCTATGAAACCGACGCGAGAGTTGGCGCTGCATCGGGCAGAGCTACCATTCTCGATGATAAGCTGGTAGGCTTTGCGCCCAGTTTCGGGGTTGGGGTTGCTTTCCGCCTTGGTAAGCGCGTTAACCTGGCCATCGAGAACCGCTACTCCTTCGGACTGGATGATGACCTGCTCGACGGTCACGGCCAAAGCAATCCGATTTCCAGAAGCTATGACGGATTGAACTATCTGTCTGCAGGCCTGAATTTCAACTTGGGCAATGCGAGCAGAAGCGTAGAGCCGCTTTACTGGGTGAATCCGCTGGATCATCCTTACAACGAGCTGAGCGATCCTCGCCATATGACTTTACCTGATCCCATCTTGCCAGACGCAGACGGTGATGGAATTACCGATCAGTTCGACAAGTGCCCAGGTACAGCCGCTGGTATAGCCGTTGATGCACATGGCTGCCCCTTGGATACAGATGGTGACGGTGTTCCTGACTATAAGGATAAAGAATTGATCACGCCGACCCATTGTCAACCTGTGGACGCCGACGGAGTGGGAGATTGTCCTTGTCCTGACGGCTGTGGTTCCGGTGTATCAGCTTGCGGAAGCATTGGAGCTGGAAGCATTTCTTTCGATGCCAACTCTTCTAGAATCCGTCCTTCTGCTCAAACTCAACTGACTACGCTGGCCGCACAAATGCAAGCCAACCCCACTTGTAAAGTAGTGGTAACCGGTGCAGGTGCTGGAAGCAAGATTCAACAACAGCGTTCTTGGGATCGGGTGAATGCGATCATCGAATACATGAGTGAAACACATTCTATCGACCGCAACCGCTTTATCTTCCAATACGGACAAGCAGGTGATGCCAGCAGCGTAATGTATCGCTCTGCCATGGCAGGAGAAGAGGGCCCCGCGAATGTAGCGCCCCCCTTCCCGAACCTGAGAAGAAACTAGGCCTTTGCTAGTTTTTTGAATGAGTTCAATTAAATGCGGCTCCCCAACTGGGGAGCCGTATTATTTTGGGCACGGTGGCCAAGAACAGGACGTTGAAGTTGCAGGCAGTGGAAACTCTTACACAGCAAGGTTTTGGCAGTATGACCCAAGATTGGGCAAGTGATGGAATGTTGACCCTTTAGCTCATGAGTCCCCGTGGCAATCGCCATACTCCGCATTCAACAATAACCCAATTAGGTACATAGACCCAGACGGTAGGGCCGCTGTTCCACCAGATGATCACTACATAAACAATGATGGCTCAGTTCGCAGTGTTCAAACGGATGATAATTTTGATAGGTTTTTTGTTCAAGACAATCTTAGTGAAACAGGTTATCGTATAGCAGGTCAAATAAATAAGAATGATGCAGGATTAGTTCAGTTTCCAGCGAGCGGAACAGGATTTGATAGATACGGAACTGTGGATGCGGGAGGAACTTCAACTTCTCCGTCTGAAACGGTTGGACAAGGAGATCATTATCTAAAACCTGAAGCAGCCGCGGCTTTATTTGGGCTTGTGAATAAATTACATTCTGACTTTGGAGTTAATATAAGTTTAGGAAGTATGTCTTCATTAAATGGTTGTGACCCTTGGCAAACAGGCTTTAAGCATCACGCAGGGCACGGTCATCTAGGAAAACGAAGCGGATTGGATGTAGATTTTGGATATTTAAATTCAGATGGAAACAGTTTTCAAAGTTCAAATGCTTTTAAAAGCAGTTCTTTCAGTTCTTTAAATAATCAGCGAGTTTATGATGCGGCGGCTACTTTTGGGTTTACAAAGAATTATCAGGGAACAAGTGGTAGTTTAACAGGCGTAACAAAAGTTGGAGGACATAACGACCACGGTCATTTAGGTTTACAGCATAGTAGTCTCAATTGGAAATATGTGCCAGCTGCTCCAATTAGGCAAAACAATATAGGATTTAATTTTAACTTATTTGGGAGGTAGTATGAAAATCTTGAGTTTATTATTAATCCTGTTTTTTGGGTGTAAAGGCAATTCTAATCAGATGGAGCAATAATCTGTCAAGGTAGATAAAAGTGAAGAAAAGGTTTTAAAACCATTTGACTTAGATGAAAATATTGAAGGTGCTATCGGAATTATTATAGTTAGTGAGAGTTATGAGTTTGGAGATTCTATAAAAATTTATGATGCAAACCAAAACCCATTAACCACTATCGTCAGGATAGATGAAAATCAAATTATTGCTCTAAAATGTTTGGATAAAACTGAATTATACTATCAGGTTAAGCTTGATAATGGTGATATTGGCAATATCCCTCTCAGCTCAAAAAAAGTACTGGTCCAAACGTGGGAAGAACATTTATTAGGGGTTGCTAAATAGGGGTTGCTAAATAACTAACCCGTTTCGTTGAACTAAACGCCCCAAATTTCCCTCATAATTCGCATTATGAGTTCTCATTTCCATTAATCGGGCAATCTATGACCTTACTT
>CAZYEZ010000016.1:0-13998 GCA_964646775.1 uncultured Chitinophagaceae bacterium
ATGGACGAAAATCCAGTTATTTCAGATTTATTTAGCATCTCCTTGTCGCCTCAACGGCGACGTCAGAGATTCTGGAGGCGCCAAACCATTTACGGAAGGTCTAAAAACAGGTCTCCCCATTCCCCCACCAGAAAATGGGGCAAATGGGGAGATCGGAAAGTGGAGCGTTCTTAATCTGTATTGCTCAACCGGTCGATCGACCGATCTGCTTATACTTATTGAACCCTATTGAACATTAAAACGGATGAATGCTTGGGCTCCCTGGTCTACCTGCTTCCATTGAAGGAAGTAAGTGCCGGGAATCAGCCCAGGGGCATGGATATCAAGCACCTTCCCATTCCAGGTGGCCGTCCCCTGCTGAATGCTCTGTCCCATCAAATTCACAATGGACCATTCCATGGTGGATCCGGAGGGAATCGGCAATCCGCTAAGGCTAAACTGCCCCTGATTGGGATTTGGATAAAGGGCCGCAGACGCTTCCCCGTCCAGGTCATGGAGGCCCGTAACCTGTGTTCGGGTAAGGGTATTGCTCGTGGCGACGCGGGGCTTGGAGCAGTCAAGACTGCTGTACAGCCAGGCAGACACTTTATCTTGGCCACGGAGCTTGGCGAGTCGAAGCCTCGGCTGATTCTCGCCCTGTAAATCTTTGCCGTTTAGCTGCCATTGGAAGTAGGGATTGCTGCCTGCATTGTGTGAGACCGACTCGAATCGATAGCTACCATCTGGTTCTACGAATCCAAGAATTTCGATTTCGGGTACATTGGAAGCCGTCACCTCTGCTTCTATCGGGTCGCTCTCAATGGGCAATGCGCAGTAAATCGAGCTTACAAAATTCACCGTAACCAAATCTCCATCCTGAAGTTGGTCGGTGGTCAGGGTCGCAAAAGTCTCTCCAGGTAAATCCTGGCCATTTACACGCCACTGGTATTCGGGAGCGCTCCCTCCTAGGGTGAAGTGGGAAGTAAAGTGAATGGGCTGCCCTTGACAGACCATGCTGTCTGGAGATGCAGAAATCGATATGGTTGCGGGTACCAGAGAGACGCCTTTAACGCGAATGATATTCGAGGAGGTCTGGCTTCCGCCGGCACAATTCATCGATGAGGTCATGAATGCCTGCACTTCCGTCCCATCTACCCATGGGCTGGGTAAAGTGTAAGTTGGCCCTGAATGGACATAAACCCCGTCTACCTCCCAATCGAAGCTGGGGTTGGTTCCGCCGTTCAGGTCTGCGGTAGCGGTAAATTGGATGGGGGCGCCAATGCAATGTCCACCCGAAACAATCGACACTTCGGTTCGGCAACGGGTAATGAGTTGAACATCGTCAATGGCCGCCGGTGGCTGTACGCCGGTATTGTTATCATTTTGCCATACAAACATGATCCGACGATCAGAGGCCGAAGTAGCGTTGTCGATCAAACCGGGAGGAATAACGACGGTCGCCTTGGTAAAGTTTTGAGTGGTCGCATTGGGTTGAGACCAGATGACGGTCGCGCCCGGAATGGTCTGACTCCATTGAAGCATATTGGGTGTAATCGTTACGGTAGTCGGAGCGATGTAAACGAGGAGCCAATCATAATTTGCTTCGCCCTGCCCTTTCCAGTAGAAGGAGAGTTCGGCATGTTCTTCCCCCGCAGGAAAGGTAATATCCTGGTATAGAAAACTTAGGGAATGTTCGGCCCCTTTAATCAGGTCGCCGGTCTCGTAATAGTAAGGCAGGCCCGTAGACCCATCCGTTACATAGGCCGCCGAATTCCCCGTATGGGTATTGGCATTCGAACCGACGGTCCAGTAATTGAAATAAGGTGCCTTTCTTTCTTCCTGGACGGTATTCCAGTTCTGCATGCCATTTTCAAATCCCCCGTTGCGAACCGTGGGCGAAATATGAACCGTTTGTGCTTGGGCTGAAAATCCACAGGCCAAGATTCCGGGGAGTATCCACGGGCGCATTTTTTGAAAAGCGTTGAGCGTAAAAAATGAATTCATGGGATCGTTTGTTTAGGTTGATCAATCTATAAAGTTAAGTTAATAAGGAAAATCTAGTTGATGAAATTTTTTTTCAGATTTTCTTCAAAAAGTGGCAAGTTTTGTCGATTATTCTATTCCTGTCCGTTTTTCGCCTGGGCGGGCATTCCTTGCTAGCGAAAATTCCGCCCCTTACTGAATAGATCCCCTTGGATGGGATGCTGTATGGATCCTTGGAATTCCTCTCCGTCTTGATCCTTCGCTACCTTTGAATTCTGCTCATGACTCGGTTGAAGAGCCAGCCAGGAAGAACGATCTGTACAGTGTTGAACCAGTATATGAATCACGCCTTTTTCCTTTTGTATTTTCCCTTCCACTTCCAAGAGGGTGGCGCCCACAATCTCTTTTCTATACTGTTTAAAAACCGATTCAAAGATGACGAGATTCATCATCCCCGTTTCATCTTCCAGACTCACAAAACATACGCCCGAAGCCGTCCGGGGGCGCTGTCTTACTAAAACCAACCCGGCGACGCGAACCAGATCCCCTTTATGAAATCGCGGCAGGTCTACGGCTGCCTGAATCCCTTCCCTGTTAGCCCTTTCTCTAAGCAACCCTAAAGGGTGGGCTTTCAACGACAAAGTGGTAGAGGTATAATCCGCCACCATATGCTCAGAAAGGGACATGTCTGGCAAGGAAACCGCCGATTCTGCTCCATAAGCTTGTTTCCCCTCAAATAGCCCTTGAGGGCAATCTTTCAAAGCCATGATCTCCCATAGGGCCTGACGTCGATCCAACCCTAAGGATCTAAAGGCGTCTGCCTGGGCCAGTCGTTCCAGCTCCGCCAAGGGGACGCCCGCTTGGTACAACTCGACCAAGCGACGATAAGGACCCTGTTTCCTTCTTTCCACCACGGCCCTCCATACCTTCTCTTGCCCCCCTTTCACTTGCCGAAATCCCAGTCGAAGCGCAAAAAATGAACCCGACTTTTCTTCTAATACATGATCCCAGTCTGAATGATTCACATCTACGGGACGGACCTCTACCCCATGACTCCGAGCATCGATTACAATCTGGGCTGGATGATAAAATCCCAAGGGCATGCTATTAAGTAAGGAGGCCGCAAACACTTCAGGGTAATAGGTCTTTATCCATGCCGATGCATAAACCAAGGAGGCAAAACTGGCCGCATGACTCTCAGGGAACCCATAACTCCCAAATCCTTCCAGCTGGCGAAAAAGACGCTGAGCAAAAGAAGGTTCATACCCTCGCGATACCATGCCCTGAATTAACTTATCCTCCAAGGCGCTGAGTTTTCCTTCGGATTTAAAAGTACCCATGCTTCGGCGAAGCATATCGGCTTCATCGGGGCTAAATCCAGCCGCTACCATGGCAATCTTCATCGCCTGTTCCTGAAACAAGGGGACCCCTAGCGTCCGCCGAAGAATCGCTTCAAGTTCTTTAGAAGGGTATTCTACGGGTTCCTCCCCATTCCTTCGACGCAAATAAGGGTGTACCATATCCCCTTGAATAGGTCCAGGTCGAACAATGGCCACCTGGATTACCAGATCATAAAAACACCGAGGCCTCATGCGGGGAAGCATGGACTGCTGAGCCCTGCTCTCCACCTGAAATACCCCTAAAGTGTCCGCCTCACTGATGCGCTCATAAACCCGGGGATCTTCCTCTGGAATGCGATCCAAAGTCATGTCCAGTCCGTAATGTTGTTTTAATAAGTCGAAGGCTTTTCGGATGCAGGTCAACATCCCTAAAGAAAGCAGATCTATCTTTAATATATCCAGGGTTTTGATATCATCTTTATTCCACTCTATGGTCGTTCTTTTTTACATCCGGGCATGGGCTATCGGGCATAGCTCGGTAATCTCTCTTCGGGTAATGACAAAACCTCCGGTGTGCTGGCCTAACTGTCTAGGAAAGCCTATTAACTCCTGCGAGCGTTCGATGACTTGTCGCAGGGCCGGGTCTCGGGCATCAAATCCTTGAGAACTTAGGGATTTTCCTTCCTTCCACTCCTCGGTCAACTCCCAAGAGGTCTCCGAGAGCTTTCGCAGGGTATCTTGGGATAGTCCCATCGCCTTTCCTACATCCCGCAGGGCCCCTTTTCGCTGAAACTGTGTGGCCGTCGCAACAATGGCACAGCGATGGCGGCCGTACTTCTCATAGATATATTGGATGACCTCCTCACGACGCTCATGTTCAAAATCCACATCAATATCTGGAGGCTCATTGCGGGCCGAAGAGATAAATCGCTCAAACAAAAGGTCAAATCGGGTGGGCGACACGGAGGTAATGCCCAATACATAGCAGACCGCTGAGTTCGCCGCCGATCCTCTTCCTTGACATAGGATGCCCCGGCTTCGGGCAAAGCGAACGATATCGTAAACCGTTAGAAAATAAGGGGCATAATCCAGCTGCTCGATGATGTTCATTTCATGCTGGATAGATTGGCGAACCTTTGGAGGCACTTCATTTCCGTAAAAAGCAGTCAGTCCTTCTGCTACCCGTTCTCTGAGTGTCTCCTGAGGGCTTTGTCCGGGGCAAACAATCTCCTCTGGATAAGTATACTGAAGCTGATCTAGAGAAAATTGACAGGCTTCGGCAATCCGTTCCGTGTTTTGCAGCGCCTGGGGGTAATCCCGGAACAATCGATGCATTTCCTCCTTGGATTTAAAATATCGCTCGGCATTCTGATGAAGCCTGGTTCCCACTTGGTGTATGGTGCATTTCTCCCGGATGCAAGTCAATATATCCTGCAAAGCTCGTCGCGAAGGAATGTGATAGTGGACATCATTAAGTGCGACCATCGGAATCGACCATTTTTTTGAGAGCACAGATAATTGGTAGAGAATTTTAGCATCGTTGGCCTGAAAAGTCCGGCGAACCCCTAGATAAAGATCTTCTTTCCATTGCTGCCGATAGATATGAAGCTCGCGCAGGTAGTGGGAGGAGAGCTGATGATCCGCATTCAAATGCCATGGCGGTACGATCACGCGAATCATCCCCTCATTCAAGGCAAAAACATCGGATTTATAAAGCAGGCACTTGCCTTTTTCGGCCCTCAGATTTCCTCGGGATAAGAGCGCGGACAGGCGTCCATAGGCCGCCTTGTCCTTGGGATAAACCAGCAGGTCCCATCCATCGGCTATAACGAGCCGGCAGGCTGGGATGATCGCAATATCACATGACTTGGCCTCTCTATGAGCCCGAACAACTCCGGCCAAACTGTTATAGTCGCTGATGGCCAGTTTGGTATAGTTCAGTTCGGCGGCCCGCCGAACCATCTCTTCCGGATGAGATCCCCCTCGCAGAAAACTGAAATTGGTGGTGACTTGTAATTCTGAATAACGCATAACAGTAACAAGGAGTAATAGGATTAATCAATACGGCCTACCTTCAGGTTAGGCAAACCACCCATGCAGAAACCAGGAAGAAACGGCCCCTGCCTCCCCCTGCCGAAACAGCCAGTATCGAATTCCCTGCTGATCTTCTACTGAATAGTAATCTCTATAGTTTCCCGGATCCTGCCACCAGGATGCTTCTATCCGCTCCGGTCCCTCTCCTTTGGAAATTCGATGTAGACGTCCTTGGTATCGAAACAGCAAAGGCGGATAATCCGGCATGGGAGCTATCACCTCGATGGGCACCGGAGGGTCCAGCAGCTCCACGGGCCGAGGCAGGTGCGTAGGCCAGGGCATATCCGGCGTTTCTTCCAAATGGATGGCAGGCCGAAAACTCTGTTCGGGCCAATGACTCCCTGCCGGCAGATAGCGATTCAATCGATGGGCTCCAGCTTTACCGGCAATTCGGTCGATCAAAGCTCCAATAGCTTTCTTGTCCTGAGCGCTTTGTGGGGCCCAGAGAAGAGAGGACTCCCAGGAGAGGGGGAGGACCACCGGAGCCTCCATAACAAAAAGTTCAATTCCCAATCCCGGCTTTATCTCTGCTATCCGATCTTGAAAAAGCCGGAGCATATGCTGCGCATCCCGACTCGGGTTGCTCATGTGGATCTGAACCTGCTGAACCTGATGGTCAACTCTATAGCTGCTTAATTTTATCTGTCTGGCCCCTTTGCTCTCTTTTTCTAGGCGTTGACAAAGAGAAGCCAAAAGCTTTTCTATCGCTATACGAATCCCCACGGCCGTGTTGATCGGCTCCAGGGAATAGAGGCGTTCTTGATAAGGAATCTCAGGCTGAAAGGGAGATAAGGTCTCCCATTGGTTACCCCAGAACTGATCTAAACGGGTT
This sequence comes from uncultured Chitinophagaceae bacterium, assembly GCA_964646775.1. GTDB lineage: Bacteria > Bacteroidota > Bacteroidia > Chitinophagales > Chitinophagaceae > CAYPQN01. The sequence goes on from CAZYEZ010000016.1 coordinate 6,229, forward strand.
AATACCTCAGGACCCCATCTTCGCCTCAAAGAGGCTCGGGGCAGATCCATGAATTGCTGAATCTTTCGAATGCCTAGCTGATGGAGTTGGTGAAGGACGGCCTTGTCCAAGCGCAGCGCAGATACGGGGAGATCGGCTAGGATCGACTTCTGATCCGAGGACTGCACCCATTGCCTCGACGGTCCGTATCGAGAAAGCCCCCATGCAGCACCGATGGTATCGGCCATGGCGCCCCTTGCCTCATAACCTATAGATCGGATTCTTTGAAGGATGGTCTCTACATAGGCCCTTTCTCCTCCCCATAAATGAGCGCATCCACTGGCATCCAGAATCAAGCCATCTGGCGGATCCACCGCCGTCACCGGCGTATATCGAATTGCCCACTCGGCCCAAGCCTTGATCAATAAGGTTCCTTTCTCCAAAGGGTAGTCCATAATGAGTAGGTCAGGACAAATGGCTCTGCTGTCCGCCAAACTCATCGCTGCCCCTACGCCTTTCTCTCGGGCGAATGCATTGGCTAGGACCACCTGAACCCGACCTCTCTGCCTTTCCACCAGTGCAAAGGGCAAGGAAGCCCGGCTTGGGTCCTGCCGGATAGCCCAATCCATAAGCAATTGAGGGAACCATATAGCCAGATAACGCTTCTTCATTTTTAACCTGCTTGTGTCTGAGAGAAGGAAGGATCCCATTCCCAGGCCAGTGCGGCCGTATGCCGAAACCCATGCTCTGCCCATTCTAAATCCCATCGACGAGGTGTCCCTGTTCTGGCTTTTGTCAATTCCACTTGCCAGCGAGGAAACCCCAGGCCAGGAGCTCCATAAGAAAAGCTAGGTAAAGACTGAATGCGCCATCGACAGCCACAGGCCAATGCCCCCTCTTTAGCTTGTTGCCGATAGACAAAACCGGTCACCCCTGTTTGCTCTATGGCCAGTTGTAGACGCCGGGAGGCGGCAAAAGACAGACGATGATGCGCTCCTACTACGGCAACCAATGCGGGGCATTTTAAAGCCTCCTCGATCGCCCAAGCTGCTTGTCGGGGATCCGGGACACGAAGAAAAAAAACCCGATCAGCAGCTAAGCCAAAGCGGGCCAGACCTAAGGGAAAGAGGGTCTGGTTTTCTGTAACCCACAGGCTGTAGCCACCCTGTTGCGTGAGCCGACCTAAAATGCCTGCTATAAATCCAAAAGTAGAAGCTCCTTGGTCTGGACGTTCGTAGCTGAACTCATGGAGGGTTCCTTGCGGAAAACGCAGCCCTTTGAATGCTTGCTCAATGGGTCCTAACCCCAGGGGGGGAGCCTCCTCCACCCGCAGCGGTCTTCGGCCCTCCATATCCAGGACCTCCTGGCGCAACTGCGCAATGAGCTGAGTGTTTGATCCGCAACCAAGCCGTAAATGAGCGCCTCTCTGTATCATGGCTAACAACCAAAGATGTTGGCCCTCAAAGTTAGATCAATTTGTACGTTTGTACAAATACCTGAACAAATGTATATTTATCTCTTCTGTTGATCTAAAACCTCCTGCAGAAATTTCAGAAGAACCCAGGCATGGTTATGAACTCGATCCCTGGCTGCATAAACCAAAGTCAATCGCTCTTGTTTTGCCCAGGCAGCAACTCTTTCTGCCAACCCCGGCTGGCTATGCAACTCTTCCCTATAACGGTTTTGGAAGGCTTCCCAACGCTGTGGATCATGCCCAAACCACTTCCGAAGCGCTGTACTAGGCGCCAAATCCTTCGCCCATTCATGACAGCCTACCTTCTCTTTGGTCAACCCTCTTGGCCATAAACGGTCCACGAGCACGCGAAATCCATCCTCGGGACCCGCCTCTTCATAAACCGATTTAATATACCAGTGCGTTTTCATCCTCTTTTACCATTTACATGAATCCATGCTGCGTCCGATCACGGACAAGGACAGGGTTAGGGCAGATTCTCCCGCAACGACAAGCCTTATGCCTCAAAGCTTAAGCTTATCGAATCATCGAATATACGAAGGCTTCTCCAAGCTTCTTGGTCTAAGCCTCAAAGCGGCGCAGACCAAGGAGGATCCGATCAAAAAATAAAACCTTCCGAATAAAAGACATTTTTGTCCTTTATGGAAATTCTCTCTACATTTGTTTTATCGATCAGCCATCACCCATTCTAAATCAAAACTTAAATCAAAGCCAATGAGCACAGAGATTCTAAAACAGATTGAAGAAAAATACCGGAAGCTCGGCGAACAACCTGAAAAACATCTCCAGGGGTTTGTCCATGCCAAGCCGATTAATTATTGGGATTACATCCAAGTGGACACCCTGCTCTCCCTGCAAAGAACCCGCACTGACTTCAAAGACGAGGAAATCTTTGTCATTTATCACCAGATTACGGAACTGGTATTAAAAATGATGAGTCATGAACTTCAGCAACTGGCTTACGAGGACCATCCCGCGGCGACCTGGATCGATAAGCTCCAACGCCTGCAACGCTATACTTCTCTACTGATCAATTCCTTCGACGTCATGAAGTATGGCATGAGCTATGATGATTACAACCAGTTTCGTCTTACCCTCGCCCCAGCCAGTGGGTTTCAATCCGCCCAGTTTCGGTTTATCGAGCTCTATTGCACTCCCGTCGATAACCTCCTTACCCTAAAGGAGCCGCAGGATCGCCTTCCCGAAACGCTCGAAGAGAAGTTTGAGTACCTCTACTGGAAAGAGGCAGGCTTCGATCGGGAAAAAAATACCAAAACACTCACCCTCAGGCAGTTTGAAAAGAAATATCAGCCCCAGCTCTTACAATTAGCGCGAGAAGTTGCGGGCCATACCCTCGAAGAAAAGCGACAAGGAATGTCACAGGCTCCTAGGGCTCTAGATGAGGCCTTACGCTCTTTTGACTATATGTACAATGTAGCCTGGCCCAAAGTTCATCTCCAAACGGCTCAGCACTACCTGGATCAGAAAGGAGAAACCCAGGCCGCTACGGGAGGAAGCGCATGGAAACGCTACTTGCACCCCCGCTATCAGCGCCGCATATTTTTCCCCTCGCTTTGGAGCGAAGAAGAAAAAGCCCAGTGGGGCCAAGAAGAAATGCAGACCTCAAATCTCTCTTTAAGTAAAACCGAGTCCAATTAAAACAGCGTAGAAACTACTTTACGCATCCCATTATTCATCAAAAAAAAAGCATAAACTATGGAATGGAATACCGAATCTACCATTGGTCAGATTGTTGCTCAGAACAGCCGGACGGCGACCATTTTCAGCAAATACAAAATCGATTTCTGCTGTCAGGGTCATCGAACCCTAGGGGAGGCGAGCGAGGCTTCGGGCATGGATCCATTAGCCCTTATCAAGGAGCTGGAAAACATACCCAGGGAAGGCCAAGCTCCGCTAGATGTTCAGGGCTGGCCCTTGGATCTGATCGCCGATTACATTGAAAAGAAACATCATCGCTATGTGCGTACCGAAGGCCCGGTCGTTGAAGGATATCTCAATAAGATCCGAAAAGTACATGGCAGACAGCATCCAGAGCTGGAAGAGATTTATTCCTTGTTTGTGGATTCGCTCGAAGAGCTCCACGCCCATATGATCAAGGAAGAGAAAGTCCTCTTCCCTTATATACGGCAAATGGTCGAAGCGCATCAACGTGGCGCGGAGACGCCCCCCGCTCCATTTGGGCAAATGGAAAATCCCATTCAGGCCATGATGGCAGAACACGATGTGGAGGGGGAAAGATTCCGAAAAATAGAATCCCTGTCTAATAATTACCAAGTTCCCCCGGACGGTTGCATGACCTATCGGCTTGCCTTCCGCTCTCTTAAACAGTTCGAAGAGGACTTGCACTGGCATATACATGTAGAGAACAACATTCTCTTCCCACAAGCCATAGAGCTCGAAAAAGCCGGCCAGTCCTAATCTTGCTTTTCATCCAATCAAAAACCCCTAAGGTGCCGCTAGAGCCGAACTCCAGCTAGCACCTTTTTCCGTGGGAGAAATTCCGAGAGGCTGGCGCGTTTAAAATAATGTTAAAAACCGGAATTTCGTCTATTTTATGAAGGGGTGTTTTATTTTTGCGACTTTGGTAATCTGGACTAGATTCCATGTTTGGCGCTAAGTTGCACATAGGCACGATGGGATCCATCTTGGTTCTTGCTCTGCTATTCGGAAGCTGCTCTCAACCCTCGGTTCTTCATAGCAACTTCCGTAAGGCGCAGAAATCTCCCGCCCTTTCCCTTCAGAACCATGGCCCGCATTCGATATCGGGCAGCGACAGCCTGGAGAAGGAAAACGCCCTTCGCATTAGGGCTTTTAAATCCGACCCTTCGAAGGAAAGATTTACTCCGGTAAAGATCAACCACCTCCAGTATAAGTATGCGGAGAAATTAGGTGTCGAGCCTCTGGATATCCGAAACCTGTCCCTATACGGCTTTATCGATTACTGGTATGGAGTTCGCTATAAATACGGCGGCGTTGACGAAAAAGGAATTGATTGCTCTGCCTTTGTGCAACGACTTTATGATCGGGTTTTCTGCACAGATTTATTTCGGACGGCCATCGAACAGTTCCGGAGCTGCAAGCTGGAAATGAGCTTGGACAGTCTGGTTGAAGGGGACCTGGTTTTCTTTCGCACCAAAGGCCGGCGCATCAGCCATGTCGGTATTTATTTGAACAATGGATATTTTGTTCATGCCTCTTATTCCAATGGGGTAACCATATCTAACATTCATAGTCGTTACTGGAGCCGCATATTTGCAGGTGCCGGCCAGATCAAAGAAGTTCCATCCATTGGGCGTCTCTAGCAAAAGCCTCAAGGCATTATCTAGCTGATTATCATGCTGTTACGATGGTTAGTTGAATAATAGCTTAAACATAATTCCTTTGCTATTCCAAGGCTTTCTTGCCGGAACCCGAGACCTCCATTATTTCAACGAGGACTTCTCCTGTGCTGCCATTAGGCGCTTCTATGCCCAGTAAAGCACAAAGACTTGGTGCAATATCTTCCATCGATACCTTTCGCCAGGATTTCCCCTGGGGGATGGATGCGCCATACCAAATCAATGGGATATGGGTGTCGTAGGGGTTCCAGCTCCCGTGTGTCGTGCCGGTCATGTAGGTACTTCCATACCATCCCGGGAGATTGAGCAGATGGTAGTCCCCACTCCGGCCAGGCATATATCCCTTGGTGATCATGGAAACCAGGTTTTCGGGCCACCGGCCCCAGGCCCGATAGAGATGATGAAGCGGTATCCAGCCAGAAAGCCCCTGCTTCGAGGCGAGAAAGGAATCGATGACTGGATCTATTTGATCAAGCGTAATGCCATGAGCCTTCCTCTGCTGGTCGTTGAGATAAATTTGATCGTTCATCCACTTTCGAATCAGGGAATCGACGCCGAAGGCTTGTTTTAGCACCTCAGCCAGCTCCTGGCGCCAGCTAGCCTCCGGAAATATACCTGCGGGAATACCCAGGTCTGCCAAGTACCGAGGATTTGAGGCCGCGCCATGATCGGCCGTTAAGAACAGGAGATAATTATCCTCCCCTAGATGCTGATCTAAAAAGCGGAGGAATGCCGCTAGAGATCGGTCAAAGCGCAGATACATGTCTTCGACTTCCCGGGACGCTGGACCGAATAAGTGGCCCGCATAATCTGTAGCTGAAAAGCTTAGCGCAAGAAAATCGGTTCCTTCTCTTTGTCCCAGCTGACGACCCCGAATCCCCGCTTTTGCCGCCTCGAAGACCAGTTCATTGCCCGAAGGCATGTATTTGTGTAGGCTATAATCCTTCTTGCTTCCTTGGGGAAGGCGATGCGGAAATGCTCCCGCCCCCCATCCGGAAAGATTTCCTTCATAGGGATTGTCGTCGGGCAAAGGACTTAAATAGGTTTCGCTCGGATGCAGCAATTCCCAATCCTGGTAGAGACGATCCGCCCATTTTTCTTGATTCAGATCCTGAACCCATCCAGGCAAGGAGGAACCATAATAACTGCTAGAAACCCAGGTTCCTGTTAGATCATCAAGCCAAATGGCCTCATCGCCCAAATGTCCGGCTGGAATGACCGCCCCCCGGTCTTTGAGGCTGATGGAAAGAACGCGACTTTCCTTGGTGCGAAGTTTTAGTTCATCTCCCACGGTGGAGGTGCGCAACTGCCTTGGGCTTTTCTGTCCCGATCTAGGATCCACCCCCGGTCCACCCAAGGTCTCATACCCCTTATCATCTACACAGTAAACAGAACGCTGACTGGTCCGATCAACCCAGTCATTGCCAACTATTCCGTGAATGGATGGTACGGTTCCTGTATAAATGGTTGCATGCCCGGGTGCGGTATAGGTCGGGACATAGGGTATGAACGCCTGCTCGAAGCAAAAGCCTCCGTTCAAGATACGAGAAAACCCGTCCTCGACGAACCGGGAGGAAAACTGCTGGGTATAATCCCAGCGCATTTGATCTAAGACCATCCCAATGATGAGTTTCGGCCTTTCTCCTGCCTGGGCTAAGGATATCGAACCATAAAATAGCCACAGAAATATCCAAGCTCGACGTCCATGTTTTGAGTTCATAGATTTACCTCCTTTTTATTCGATGTCTATATGTCAATGCCGCTCATTTGAAGTCTATGCAAATGATGGTACAAACCGTCTGCGTTTTGAACCAGTTCTTGGTGTGTGCCCATTTCCCTAATTCGACCATTTTCAAGAACCACGATTTTGTCGGCATGTCGGATGGTGGAAAGTCGGTGGGCAATAACAAAAGAAGTGCGGTCTTCCATAAGGTGGGCCAAGGCTTCTTGAACCAGTGCTTCAGACTCTGAGTCCAGCGAGCTCGTTGCTTCATCAAGAATTAGAATGGCCGGATCTCGGAGAATTGCACGGGCTATGGCAATGCGCTGCCTTTGTCCGCCCGAGAGCTTCACCCCGCGATCGCCAACTAAAGTTTTATAGCCTTCAGGGAATCCCATAATAAAATCATGGGCGTTGGCCTTCTTGGCGGCCAGAATCAGTTCTTCCGGCTGGGCGCCGGGGCAGCCATAGGCAATGTTATCCTCGATCGTACCTCCAAAAAGAATAACATCCTGGGGTACGAGTGCCATCTGCTGTCTCCAGGCAGAAAGAGGAATATCGGCCGACGACTTCCCATCAATAGATAGCTGGCCAGCATCGGGCTCATAGAAGCGCAGCAATAAAGAAACCAAGGTGCTTTTCCCCGCCCCACTGGGGCCAACAATGGCAATCTGCTCCCCTGCCTCGGCAATGAGGCTTAGGTCTCGAATCACCGGCACTTCTTTTCGAGCCGGATAGGCAAAAGAGACCCTATCCAACACAACCCTTCCCGCCATTCGGCCTACTCCATCAGGTCGGGACGATGCGCCAAAGGGGATGTTTTCCGTCTGTTCTTTAAGGATTTCCCGAACTCTTTGGGAAGCGCCAATGGTCTTTTGAAGGTGGGAGAACATATCTGCAAATCCAGCCATGGTCCCCCCCACAAAAGCCGTATATACGACAAAAGCAGTCAGATCACCAAAGGATATCTGCCCCATCTGCATCAGCTGCGCCCCATACCATACGACCAGCACTATGGCACCAAAAACCCCAAATAGCAGAATGGAGATAAAGATGCCTTTAAAGCGGCCATTTCGAATCATGAGCCGAACCACTTCAGCCATGCTTTTCCTATAGCGATCCATCTCAAACCATTCATTCGAAAAGGATTTTACACTCGAAATACCCTGCAAGGTTTCCTCCACGATGGTCCCGGTATCCGCCAGCTGATCCTGCGCCTCCCGAGAATAATGACGAAT
>CAZYEZ010000016.1:14008-24885 GCA_964646775.1 uncultured Chitinophagaceae bacterium
ACTTGGCAGCCAATAAAATGATTATGGGAACCACGGAAAGCATAAGCAGCGCCAGCTTGGTGGAAAGGAAGAAAATAAGGCCTAATCCGATAATCAATGTCAGAATCCCCCGAATTAATTCTGCGAGAATGATGGTCAGCGCATCCTGAATCTGGGAGACATCCGCCGTGATGCGACTGGTCAGTTCTCCTACCCGCCTTCGGGAAAAGAAATCCATGGACATGCGAATCAGCTTGCCGTAAACATCTTGCCTTAGATTCGCCAGAGCATTCTCCCCTACTTTTGTGAAAAGAAGTATGCGCATAAAGGAAAAGATCATCTGCAAGCATAGCACACCGACGATGATTAACATAACCTGGCGCGAGGAGAACCGCGCAGGCGAGTCGGGATGGGCCATCGAACTATCAATCATCTCCTTAAGCAAATAAGGAAAGGAAAGGGTCGTTAGCGAAGACAGGACGACAAAAACCAGACCGGCAATGAAAGCACCACGATAAGGTTTTAGGTATTTAAATATGAATAACCCTTCTTTCAGATTGGGAAGGGTGGGTTTGATATGCTTGTCGATGTTTTCAGCGGTTCGAGCGCGTGGTCTGGCCATGGAAGTTTCGAAATGAAGGAAAATTTTCGCTAAGTTAAGGATATCCCGGGGGGATCTTGGCGACAAAGGCGATGAGCCATCCCCCTGAAGGGATAAGGGGACCCATACTGCTGGAATGGAAAAGAAAAACCCAAAAGAAATGGGAAGGGAGATGGATCTACTCTCTATATTATATATTATAATAGGCACTTAGATAGGCGCCTAAGAAAGCCAGTTTTGAGTGGCCCTTTGCATAAGCGCTCCTATTTGCATTTATGTTGCATTTATGGCATGGATAACCGCCCCGGCATGGATAACTGCCCCCCAAAATAAGCGCCACTAGTCTCATAAGGCCATCCTCTTTAGTCGTCCAACGGACTTGAGACCTCATGACCTCATGACAGGCAGCATGCCTATTATTTAAAGGCGTTGATCCCCGTGATATCCATTCCTGTAATCAAAAGGTGGATGTCATGGGTCCCTTCATAGGTGATGACCGACTCCATGTTCATCATATGGCGCATGATTGGATAGGAATCCGTAATCCCCATACCTCCGAGTATCTGACGGGCTTCTCGGGCCACGCTCAAGGCCAGGGCGCAACTATTCCTCTTAGCCATCGATATCTGAGCGGGTGTTGCCCGATCCTGATCACGAAGCATTCCGAGCCTCCAGTTTAGGAGTTGGGCTTTTGTAATCTCGGTAATCATTTCCGCGAGCTTTTTCTGCGTAAGTTGAAAACCGGCAATGGGTTTTCCGAACTGATGCCGCTGTTTCGCATAGCGCAGAGCCGTATCGTAACAATCCATGGCCACCCCCAGGGCGCCCCAGGCAATACCAAAACGTGCAGACGACAAGCAACTCAATGGGCCTCTCAGCCCTTTAACCCCCGGAAGGATGTTTTCTTTTGGGACCTTGACTTGGTCAAAAACCAACTCTCCGGTAGCAGAAGCTCTTAGTGACCATTTCCCCCCGGTCGTGGGCGTCGAAAACCCTTCCATACCTCGCTCTAGAATGAGTCCCTGAACTTCATCGGCTTCATTCTTAGCCCAGACCACCGCAACCTGGGCGAAGGGTGCATTGGAAATCCACATTTTAGACCCCTGCAGCACCACATGATCGCCCTGATCTGTGAATCGGGATTGCATACTTGCTGGATCAGATCCATGATCGGGCTCGGTAAGTCCAAAACACCCCATCCATTCGCCCGTGGCCAGTTTAGGCAAAAACTTCTTCTTCTGCGCCTCGGAGCCAAACCTGTAAATGGGATACATGACCAAAGATCCTTGCACGGAAGCGGTAGATCGAATCCCTGAGTCTCCCCTTTCCAGCTCTTGCATCATGATACCATAGCTGGTATAATCCAAACCAGCCCCTCCGTATTCCTGGGGGATAAAAGGACCAAACAGGCCCATTTCCCCCATTTTCGGTATCAGCTGGGATGGGAACTCCGCGTTTTGGGCTGCCTGCTCGATCATTGGAGAGACTTCCGCTTTTACGAAGTCCCTTACCGAGGACCGAATGATTTTTTGCTCATCTGTGAGTAATTCATCGAGGAGGTAATAGTCGGGATGTTGATACAAGTCCTTATGCATGAAATGTTAAAATTGATCGTCCTTAATGAGGCAAAACTAGCGAATATGAAGGTTGTTTTATAACTTTGTGAACTGCCGAATTGTCGGTTTTTTGCCCACGTTATCGGTCAGCGAAAGCCCGTTTGCGCCCAAATTTAGGTCTTCTACAATGAAAAACAAGGTTTTATGCCCAAAATTCGGGCCTCATCAATTTTACCCATACGCATATAGTTTTCTCCTCAAATTATGGAACACAATTTGATGTATAACTGGCGGTAGCGCGAACAGGTAGCAAACGATTTTGATGCGCCTGGCGTCTATTAAAGTTCAACCGATTCCGTATTACCTTTTAAACCCCCATCCCCTATGAGGCAACTCAAGATCGCAACCCAAATTACCAACCGAGACTCCCAAGCCGTAGAGAAGTATTTGCAGGAAATCAGTAAGATTTCCATGATTACTCCGGAAGAAGAAACCACCCTAGCACAAAAAATACATATGGGCGATCAATGGGCTTTAGAAAAGCTCGTGAAAGCCAACCTGCGATTTGTGGTTTCTGTGGCCAAACAATATCAGCACCAAGGATTATCACTCAGCGACCTGATTAACGAAGGAAACCTGGGTTTGATCAAAGCCGCCCAACGTTTTGACGAAACCAAAGGTTTTAAATTCATTTCCTACGCCGTGTGGTGGATTCGTCAGTCCATCTTGCAAGCTTTGGCGGAGCAAGGTCGCTTAGTTCGACTTCCACAGAATAAAATTGGAACCTACAACAAGGCCAACAAAGCATTCATTGCCTTTGAACAAGAGTATGAGCGGGAACCTTCGACCGAAGAACTGGCGGAGATCCTGGAAATGAGTGAAACCGAGGTTACGAATATTTTCACCTCCAATACCCGTCACACCTCCCTAGATGCACCGGTTCACGAGGCCGAGGATGTGGCCATGGGCGATTTGCTGGAAGGAAGTGCAGACACCGATGAAGATGTGATGAAAGACTCTTTGAGAAATGAAATTCGCCGCATCCTTAAATCGCTAAGTACTCGAGAGGCGGAAATACTTGCCGCTTACTTTGGGCTGGAAGGAGATCATGGACCGACCATCGAAGAGATCGGCGACAAATACGATCTTACCAAAGAACGCATTCGTCAGATCAAAGAAAGGGCCATTAAACGTCTGCAGAAAGCCCGCTACAGCAATGCGTTGAAAGTCTACCTAGGTTAGCGGCGCCCTTTGACCTGCAAAGCTGCAGTACAAGGCGATCCTTCAGTCGTGCCTAATGATTGACTTAGATATATCGCGCAATTTTTTTGGAAAGCGATCCTTCGAATGAAATGGGGTCGCTTTCCTTTTGTGCCGACCTCAGGCGGTGACACGGTCACCTCTCCTTCCCTCCTCCCCAGGGAATTTTGCGAATCTGCCTATAAATCGGTTAATTTGTCCCGCGAAAGCCAAAGAATATGAAGAAGAGCTGGAAGATCCATGTAGATGACAAAAAGGATTACACGATCGATACCCAAAACGGTCAGTGGTCGGTGGATGGCAACCTCCAGCCTTGGGATTTATTCCCCTTGGACGCCGATCGGCTTAGCCTGATTCACGAAAACCGGAGCCTTGAAGTGGAACTCGTTCGAATGGATCGGCAAACCAAAGAATTGCAGGTTCGAATTCAAGGGCGGACCTATACGGTCCGCATTCAGGATGCCATGGATCAGCTGCTTAGCCGCCTTGGTATGGACACCAGTGCTCTGGCCCCGTCCGAGCCCTTGAAGGCGCCGATGCCGGGAAAATTGTTAAAAATCATGGTAACGCCAGGCCAGGAAATCAAAAAAGGAGACGGCCTGGTTGTCCTAGAAGCGATGAAAATGGAGAACGTGCTGAAAGCCACCGGCCCCGGAACCATTAAGTCCATTCCGGTCGAAGAAAATATGGCTGTAGAGAAGGGCGCCGTGCTGGTAACCTTTGAATAAGCCCTATCCTTCAAGCTGCTAAAACGCCCTAAAGGAATCATGATCTCCGTTCGCAGTAAGTTCTTATTATGGATTCTATGCTTGATGGCCTTTGGCATAAATGGTAAAGTACAGGCCCAACGATTTTCCTATGTTTATATCCAAGGTGACCTGAAAACTCCTTTTTATGTAAAATTTGAAGGGGAAATGCTTCCGCGCTACGGGAAAAATTATTGCATCATTTCAGAGCTGGCGCCGGGCCCCATACAGATTGAGGTGCTGTTTCAGCAACACGCTTACCCTCCTGCTTCTTTTGCCATCCAGGTGCCAGAAAATGGATTCCGGGGTTTTATTCTAACACAGCAAGAGCGCCGCTGGCGCCTCTACGATATTCATCAACATTTTTATCTTGAGCCGGGCAATCGTTGGGAAGACGATCGACTCCCCGCACCCCTGCGAGGCCGTCCGGAAGACATGCCCCTTTCGCCCGAACTGGCCTCCTCCCCTTCCCATCTCTCTCATTCTAGCCGGGAGGGCGGCTTGTTAAGCGCTTCCATGGATAAAATCAAAGCCCTGACGCCCCCAATCAGGGACCTGGTTAAGTCTGCGCCGGACTCCCAAAAAACCAAAGTAGTCGACCAGCCCGGCACCCCATCGACAAACCCGTCTTCCTCGGCGACTGAAACGACGGCGCTGCGGTTCCTCGATGATTTTGAACTTAGGGGCGCTGCCACATCTTCCCCATCTGACGCCACCCCGGAGGCGGAAATCTATAATAGCGATTGTCCCCGCGCAATCTCGAATAGAGCATTTGAAAGCCTCTATCAGCAAACGGCACAAAAACCGGCCTCCCATCGCCTTAAGTTCCTGTTTCAACATCTCGAGGTTTGTCTCGACACCGATCAGGCCCGCCAGCTCACATTGAGTCTGCCAACGGATGCCGAAAAATTCACCTACCTGAAACGCATTTATTCCCGGATCACCAATCAGTCCAGGTTCGGGGATCTCGGAGGCTTACTCGAAGATCCTGAATGGAAGTCGTACTTTTACCAATTCATAGCCTCCCCATGAGAATCAAATTTAGCCTCTGGATCCTTTTTATGATAACAGGGATCCTCGCTTGCCAAGATAAGACAGAAAAGGTTTTAATTGGAACTTGGAAAGCCCAGGTCCTCGAGAACGAAGCCATGGATCAGATTCTCGAAGAGCAACTACATTTTCTCGATACGTTTGGTCGAAGCACGACGGCAGCCCAAAACTTGGAAATTTATGGATCGGCCAATGTCGACTCCATCCGTGCTTCTTTAAGTCAAACCTTGGCTGAAATGAAAGCCAAGCAAGAGGAACTCGTACGTAACACCTGGTTTCAGTTCAGGAAGGACGGAGTCGCCTTACTGAATTTTGGTCAACAGCCAGATTCGGTTCATTGGTACATCAATGAAGAGCAGCAACTCGTACTCGACGAAATGAGCCTAAAGGGATCCGGATCGAAGATATACATGAATATTCTTGAGCTAAATGAGCAGGAACTTCGTTTGGAATTTACGGAAAACGGGTTGACCAGTACCGTGGTTTTTTTACCCATGGAAGCAGAATCCGACGCCGATTGATTACCTTAGTGCCCAATTTGAGTCCTTACCATTTCATCAAACCAATAATTATCCTTTAGAAATGAGAACAATACCTATCCGTCAAGCTTTACGCGAAGCCATGGAAGAAGAAATGCGGGCCGACGAAAGGGTTTTTTTAATGGGCGAAGAAGTAGCCCAATACAATGGGGCTTATAAAGTCAGCCAAGGTATGTTGGATGAGTTTGGCGATCGACGTGTTATTGATACACCGATTTCCGAACTCGGGTTTGCAGCGATTGGCGTGGGCGCTTCGACCAATGGAACCCGGCCAATCATCGAATTCATGACCTGGAACTTTGCCGTACTTGCCTTAGACCAGGTTCTTAATCATGCAGCGAAAATGCGCTCCATGAGCGGAGGCCAATTCTCCTGCCCGATCGTTTTTCGCGGGCCCAATGGCTCGGCGGGCCAGTTGGGTGCTCAGCACTCCCAAGCCTTTGAGTCATGGTACGCGCACATTCCAGGAATAAAAGTAATTTCCATATCCAATGCTTACGATGCCAAAGGTTTGCTGAAATCTGCGATTCGGGATGAAGATCCAGTGATTTTCATGGAAAGCGAAGTTACCTATGGAGATCAGGGTGAAGTGCCCGAAGAAGAATATCTCATACCCATCGGCAAGGCGGCCGTCCGGAGAACGGGAAAAGATGTCACTTTGGTTTCCTTTAATAAGATGATGAAGGTTGCCATGGGGGCGGCCGAAGAACTGGCAAAAGAAGGGATTGATGCCGAGGTCATTGACTTGCGAACCATTCGCCCCCTTGACTGGGAGACCATCATTCAATCTGTAAAGAAGACCAATCGACTCGTCATTGTGGAAGAGCAATGGCCCTTTGGCAGCGTCTCTTCGGAAATCAGCTATCGGGTTCAAAAAGAAGCATTCGACTATCTTGATGCACCTATTTCTCGGATTACCTCGGCGGATGCCAATATGCATTATGCGCCGAACCTAGTCGCCCTCTATCTGCCAGATATTGAAAGGACAGTAAAAAGGGTTAAAGAGGTGATGTATATCAAGAAGTAGCAGCACAATCCGGTTTATCGGCTAAAATCGGAAAGAGCGAAAGAACCCCGCTTATGGCGAGCGAGGGATAAAAATATCAAGAAACTAGATAAGAAAAAGATGGTGGATGAAAAGAATGATGAATGATAGAAGGCGGCTCTGCCGCCTTCTATCGTAAGATTTCCTCCCAAGGCTATTGCATTCTTTTCTCCTTGATTAGACCAGACATTGTCCGGAGGCAAAAACTATAGGGAACAGGCTTCCGTTCTGATTTCGGCTCTTTCGCCTTCGTCCTTTTGTTGTTTTGTCGGTCGTTTTGTCGTTTTGTTCGTCATGGACGGTCTGGCCTGATTTCGGCAGATTTCGCTGGTTTTTCTTTACCCTTCCCCATCAAGCAAAGCCTTCCCTTCGGATTATAAGTGCAGCTTCTCCTTTTTTTCCAGGAGCTCCTCGACGGTTTCGACATACATTTCATCAGGCACGCAGCAGTCGACTGGGCAGACGGCCGCACATTGGGGTTCTTCATGGAACCCTTGGCATTCGGTGCATTTATCAGGACTGATATAGTATATATCCATGGCAATGGGTTCCATGCGCTGGTTTGCATCGACTTCTGTACCATTCATAAGCGTAAATCCGCCGGATACGGAGGTTCCATCCGCAATGGCCCACTCGACTCCTCCCTCATAGATGGCATTATTGGGACACTCCGGTTCGCAAGCCCCACAATTAATACATTCGTCCGTAATTTTGATGGCCATAAAAATATTCGTTTATCAAAAAGCAAAGTTACAATTTGCAATGGAATAAAAGGATTTATGCTTTCAACAGAATACAGGATAGAGGCCTTGATGGCATTAAAAGCGTTTATTACAGGAGACGGCAAGGACTGGCAAGAGGCTCGACGCCGAGCGGGAGATGCCAACGGATGGTTCACGGAAGAAGAGCTTAGCTTTGCTATCAACCAGATAGCCAGGGATTATTTAGACCCCGATCAGCTGTACGCTTGGATTAAACCCTATGAGGTTCCCGTCCCTGAACCTCGTCGACTGGGCATTGTCATGGCCGGAAACATTCCCCTGGTCGGCTTCCATGATGTGGTATGCGGTTGGATGAGCGGCCATGAGCTTATCCTGAAAGCTTCATCCAAAGATGCGATCCTTTGGCAAGCCATCCTCGAATTTCTTCATCGTTGGGATGAGAAAACCCGTTCACAGATCCAGCTCACCACCGGCCCGCTGAAAGCCGCCATTTATATTGCCACGGGGTCGAATAACACGGCCCGATATTTTGAACAGTATTTTGGTGCCTATCCCCATATCATCCGGAAGAACCGGACCTCGGTAGCCATACTTAGCGGCGAGGAAAGCTCCGAAGAACTATCTCTGCTCGCCGATGATTTGTTTCGCTACTATGGCCTGGGCTGCCGAAACGTAACCCAAATTTATGTCCCCGCCAACTATGAGTTTCGGCCCCTGCTTGACGCAATGGAAGCGCATAGACATCGCATTCACCACCATAAGTACCGGAACAACTACGATTATCACCTTTCCCTCTATTTGCTCAATAAGGTTCCATTCCTAACCAATGAACTGGTGATGCTCGTGGAGAATCCCCTGCCGTTTTCCCCCATCAGTGTCGTTCATTATCAATACTATGCGGACCGGGGCCTCTTGGAAGCCCGCCTTATCCAAGACCCAAGCATTCAGGCAATTGTCGGAAAAGGACATATACCTTTTGGCCAGTCTCAGCGTCCCCGTTTGGCTGATTTTGCCGATGGCATCGACACTTTAGGGTTTTTAACCCGGGATTACCGGGCATTCGAAAGTCTAAAATCGAAACCTTAACCCCGTTTCCACCATGCTTTTTTTGCTGCCTTATTGCGAATAAGTTAAAATATTCCTACCTTGTTCACCAAGAACGAAAATGACCAGATTCGGCCAGGATAATAGAGGAATGACCGCTGTCGTATTTACGGTAGATCCCCTTCGTTTTGCGATGCGGCCAACGATATTTTCCCTGCGTCCGTCTATAGTTATATCATCGCTCTTATTGTAAACTGACCCGTTTATTTGCTTCTTCGAAAAAGAGTATACATGAAAAAAATGTTTTCTTTAAGGCCCTATCTCTTTCTGATCATGATGGCGCTCATGTCCTTTCCGGCAAAAGCGCAGGTCATTTCAACCGCGTATACGAATGGTACCAACCTAACCATTCTATTCCCTGGCGCGGCTGGACCTTATTCACAATACTTCATTTTCACCATCTCCAACACCAATCCTTACCCGGTGGCATTGAGGGAGGTTCATGCATTTCATCTTGCCGAAGAGCAGATTGGCGGCGTGAATATATCCAACAATGGGGCGGTCTATTCCCTGATCAAGGAGCCGACACCCAACGGGACGGGTTTCCCAGGCGCCAATATCGTGAACTGGACTTTCCTTGATAATTCAGATCCAGTATATACGGCGGCTTCCGGGGTAACGCCAGTCCTTACCGATCTCAACGATGTAATCATCCCTCCTTTCACTGTGGAGCAGCGATTTGCCCTGGTGAGCACGGATACCTTGGTTGTTCGGGGAACGTATACGACTCCGGCCCTAGGCCCGGTGCCCTACACTTTTTCTGCTGGAGGGGTAACATTCCGCACCAGTGAACCGGGCCCCCAAGGGGCTGGTAACCGGATTTGGTTTGCCGGATATCCCGCTACCTCAGCTTATGCAGGGCCCGGATCGGGCGCTTTCCTCTACGGTTTTGAAGGGGCGATTAAGATTGAAAGGGCCGGACCCATCGTCAATGTTACCGGCTCCCCGGCCTGTGTCGGAGAAACCGTTTCTCTTTCCGCCACTTTGCCCCCGGGTGTACCCGCCTCGGCAACGATTCATTGGACGGATCCCCTTGGAAACGGATTTACCGGTCCTATTTGGAACCTGACAAATATTACCCCAAGCATGGCCGGAAAATACCAAGTCGTCTATGAACTTTCCGGTGACACGTCCGCGCCCACCGTGGTGGATGTCGTGGTGAAACCCACACCCCCCGCTCCAAAGCTTACGAGCAAAACAGAATACTGTATCAATGAGCAATTCCAAGAAGTAGAGGCAGATGGTGAAAACATCGTATGGTATTTGGATCCCACCGGGGGAACCGGAACAACCATACCTCCATATGTTAATACGACCTATCCGGGTACTTATACTTGGTATGCCACTCAAACCGTAGACGGATGTGAAAGCGCCGAGCGTAGCTCCATCACCATCGAAGTTGCACCCATGCCGGCACCTCCTGTGGTGTCTACACCGATCGGTTTCTGTGAGAAGGAGCCAGCCTCCCCACTTACAGCCATCGGTACCGGGCTTCGCTGGTATGATGTTCCCCATGGCGGAATCGGAGCCGTGATTGCCCCCACGCCGGGAACGAGTGTTCAGGACACCCAGCAATACTGGGTTTCTCAGACCATCGACGGATGCGAAAGTCCAAGGGCCAAGATTGATGTGGTGATTACCTTCAAGCCCAACGGAATGATTGTCCCATCTTTGGTTCCTTCGGCACTCTGCCAGGGTGACACCATGAGCTTCCGTTACTATGGAAGCGGAACCCCCACCACCGCTTATAACTGGACCATCCCTACCGGTGGCAGCCCCATTGGAGAAATTGGTAACAACGGTCAAGGGCCCCTGGTCATTCAATTTGACACGGCGGGCACCTATCAAGTGAGCCTGGTGGCAGGGAACCTGGGTTGCTTCAGCGATCCATACACCCACAATGTCCGTGTGAAGCCCATCCCCTCGGCCCGTATCGCCTCCGCGAATGACGTCTGCCTGAATGCCGTGGAAATGATTTCCTTATATGAATACACCGCCACCGTAGATACCTTCCACTGGGATTTTGATGGAGGTCAACTGGCCAACTATAGTACAGACCAGGGACCTTATGGGGTATTCTGGACAGAACCCGGGGAGAAGGTGATTCGTTTGCGCCTTGATGACGAAGGCTGCTTCTTCGAAACCAGCGATACCCTGACGGTTCATCAGATTCCGGATGCCAGGTTCCAGGCTGTAGGACTGACCGATGGAGCTACGGTGTGTCTGGGAGACAGTGTTCAGTTCATGCCCATGACGCTGGAGGGAACTTCCAGCT
>CAZYEZ010000017.1:0-23861 GCA_964646775.1 uncultured Chitinophagaceae bacterium
GACTTAGGATCTAGTGCCGCGAGGCTTGGGGGTTCGAGTCCCTCCACCCGCACATCTTGATTATTCATAGCCGTTCTTTTAGAACGGCTATTCACGCAAAAAGAACTAAGGGAATGGACCATATTACAAGGACCCAGTTGGAACCCCTCCATGAAAAAATCAGCATTCGTCTTCCCAAGGAAACCTTCGCTCCTGCTTATAAAAAATCGCTGAAGAACTATGCGCAGAATGCCACCATTCCGGGATTCCGAAAAGGACATGTGCCGCAGAGCTATGTGAAGAGAATGGCAGGCAAGTCAATTCTTGAAGAAGAGTCTTTGCGCCTTGCACAAACAGAGCTGGGCGAATACCTGGAGACTGAGAAACTTCAACATTTTCTGACCCCGGTTTTAACCTCCCGTTTCCCCACGGATGTGGATCCCGATAAAGTAGAAGAGCTGGTCTTTGATTTCGAAATCGGATTAATGCCCGAAGTAGGATTTGATTTTTCAAAACTTTCCGAACCCTACAAATTTTATAAGGCCATTCTTTCCGAAGAAGACCTGGAACAGGAGATCGATCGGATTTCACGAGCAAATGGCAGCTATTCCGATGTCACGGAACTGCGTTCCGATAACGACCTCGTATATATGGAGATAGCGGTTAACACGGAGGATCAGGACGAAGAAAAACAACCCTACTTTTTTCTGGAAGCAGCCGATCGAATTCCAGAAGGTCTGAAAGAACGCATCCAAAAGATGAAAGTCGGCGACGAGGTAGAGTTCATTAGTTCGGAATTAATTCAGGATGAAGAGCAGCGAGCAAACTTCCTGAAAGAAGTTTTTAAAGTCGATGCGGACCAATACGCGGAGACGCCGCTGCAAATAACCCTGAAGCGGATCAATCATCTCGAGCCCATGCCCCTCGAAAAGGTCATGGAGTCTTTCGAAGTGAAGACGCACGAAGAACTCCTGCATTTCATTCGGGAGATGAATGAAAAACCCTTTGATAATGCAGCCTTCTCGCTGTTTAGGAATAAACTAATCAACGACATCCGAGAAAATCTGGACTTCTATCTTCCCGAATCCTTTGTATTAAAATCCGCATTCCGGGACCTAGACCTCACAGAGGAAAAAACACGCGAGGAAGCGCTGAACTATGTAAGATGGGTGCTGATCATCGACAAGTGGAAAAAAGAGTTCAACATCCAAGTAACCGACGAGGAAATTAGAGAGAATATACGGTCGTCCATCACGCGTGGCATGAGACAGATGCAGCCCCAAGATATGGCATGGATCAATCAGATGGTGGCAGATGTGAAAAGGGACTCTCAAATGTATACGAGTGTTGAGGAGAACCTCGTCATGAGTCAGATTCTCTATGCTTTAAAACCTCAGCTGCCGCTGGACGTGGAAGAAGTTGATACGCAAAAGTTCCATGAGATTTTCGAGCAGCATCAGGCTCAGCACGACCACGACCACGACCACGACCACGACCACGACCATGACCACGACCACGCATCGGCGCAGGCCGAGGAAAATGAGGGGAATCAAGAAAAGTCCGGAAACGATGCATAAGTTTTCCATCTAGGCAATGCCTGATTGGAACATGGATTCTTGGACTAATCGGATAAAATCAGTTGCGAAGCAGGGCGGTACCATATGGACCGCCCTGCTTTTTTCGTTGGGCGCTAAAAGGGTTTTCCGATGGGAAGACAACCCCACCTTCCCACGCATAAGAAGGGGGTTTGTGAAAGGTATCGATACCCCGATAACGAGGCCTACCCATTTTCCTTTGTTTCTGAGTCCCTGGGGCCAATGAACAGATTTTATGAATTTCGGATTCACATCTCAATGAAAATCAAGGAAAAGGTAGCCGATTTCGCTGTTTTCGCCCCGGCCAAAATCGGGGCGGGCATCATTTTTATATCCATGTTATCAAAAAAGCATCACTATGGGAATTTTATCATGGATTATTTTCGGACTTATTGCCGGACTCATCGCCAAAGCGATTCATCCCGGGCGTGACCCGGGAGGCTGGATCATTACCATCCTTCTTGGGATTGGAGGCGCCGTTCTGGGCGGCTGGATTGGCACCGCGCTCGGATGGGGCGACATCACCGGTTTTAACGGAAGAAGCTTCCTTTTAGCGATCGGTGGATCTCTTTTGCTCCTATTCTTATTTCGTCAGTTCGCCAGGGACTAATGAAACATGGATAAGGGAACACCGTCATCGGCCCAGAAACTTAGATTCTGGCCCGCCAGGGACGGTCTTCTACGCCATGAATGGCCAGCATGAGCCGAGACAGGACAAATAGAAAATCGGAAAGCCGATTTAAATAAGGGATGATCAGGGGGGGAACCACCTCCCCTTGATCTACCATGGCCACACAAGTCCGCTCTCCTCTTCGACATATGCATCGGGCAATATGTGCCGTAGAAGAGGCTGGATGCCCTCCGGGAAGCACAAAAGACCGCATCTCTGGAAGTCGCTCATTCATTTGGTCTATCCTTGCTTCCAACCAGCTGATATCTTCTTCCCGTAGGTCAGGAAGCTTCATGCGCAAGTCTTTTCCGGGATCTGTGGCTAAGGCGGAGCCAATGGTAAAAAGCCGATCCTGAATCTCCCAAATCCACTCTTTTATCTCCTCATCCTCGATCCAGTCCTGGAGCAAGCCAAGGCAGGAGTTGAGTTCATCAATGGTTCCATAACTTTCGATGCGGACATGCCCTTTCGAAACACGCTGTCCACCTATTAGGCTGGTGGTCCCTTTGTCTCCGGTCTTTGTATAAATCTTCATAGTCATACTGAATCGTTTTTAGGGGCGAGTTCTGTCTTCCTTTCATCCGTTTCCACCAGGCCATCCCGAATTCGGATAACCCGTCTTGTATATTGTGCAATATCTTCTTCATGGGTGACCAAAACCAGCGTATTCCCCAGCGCCTGAATCTTTTCAAAAAGTTCCATGATCTCCACCGAAGTTTTTGTATCCAGATTTCCCGTGGGCTCGTCGGCCAAGATCAAAGATGGCCGATTGATCAATGCCCGCGCAATGGCCACGCGCTGACTTTGCCCCCCCGATAATTCGTTGGGTTTATGTTTTGCTCTGGTATCGAGCCCCACTTGTTGCAACATATCCATGGCCCGCTGCTTGCGTTCGGAGGCGGCGACGCCCGCATAGATTAATGGCAGGGCAACATTCTCCCAGGCAGAGAGTCGGGGAAGCAAATTAAACTGCTGAAATACGAATCCGATTTCCTGATTCCGAACACCGGCGAGCTCGTCATCGCTCATTTGGCTTACATCTCTTTGATTGAGAATATATGTTCCGGCCGTGGGCGTATCCAAGCAACCCATGATGTTCATCAAGGTGGATTTCCCGGAGCCCGAAGGGCCCATCAAAGCGACATATTCCCCCCGCTCGATGGATACCCGAAGTCCCTTGAGAACGGGCAGTTCCTGTCGACCGATATAATAACTCTTTCTTATATTCTCCAGTTGAATCAGCGGATGCATGGGCGAGGGCAAATAGATTCAAAAATACAGATAATTTTACGTCGGCAAATACCTGTGCGAATGATTGGCTTTCCTATGGCAAAAATCAACTTGGGGCTTCATGTCCTAAGGAAAAGGAGCGACGGATACCACGATATTGAAACGATCTTTTATCCCATTCCCTTTTATGATGTCCTTGAAATTCTTCCATCTTCCGAAGATCGCTTTCATGTACATCGGATGTCGATGGAGGGGAATGCAGAGCAGAATTTGGTGGTGCGGGCCTTGAATCTCATTCGGCAGACCTTTCCGCAACGGGTACCCCCGGTCGAAATCCATCTTGTTAAGAACATCCCCATGGGGGCCGGACTGGCGGGGGGATCTTCAGATGCCTCCACCACCCTTCTACTTCTCAATGAACTATTCGACCTTCAAATAACTGCCGGGCAGCTCCGAGAGCTGGCGGCCTCCCTGGGAAGCGATTGCCCCTTCTTTATCCAGCCTGTTCCTTCCTTGGCAGCGGGTCGCGGCGAGATCCTGAAGCCCATCGAACTCGACCTGGCCGACTATAACCTGACCCTGTTTTTCCCTCCATTTTCCATTTCCACGAAAGAGGCCTTCTCTAAGATCCAGCCCAGGGTCCCCCAGGCCTCCCTAGATGCCTATATCCATCATTCCCCGAGCCAGTGGAAGGATCGTTTAGTCAATGATTTCGAGGCGCCCCTATGGGAACCCTATCCGGCGCTTAAGGCCTGCAAAGAGACGCTCTATCAACGGGGAGCCCATTATGTATCCTTGACGGGGACGGGAAGCACCATCTATGCCTTATCCCCCCGAACGCTAAATCTGGGTCTGGAGGAGCAGCCGATTCCGGGATTTCGCTGGAAACAGCTATCCCTAGGACCCTGGAAAAGCAGCCCCTAATCCACATGCAGTCCGCATGCAGTCCGCGTGGAGTTAAAGAGAAAATCCCCCCGCCTGCATGAAGACCATGCTTGCATTTCCTTAAAGGGAGACAGAATGAAATCGAATCGAATAGCCCTGGGGAAATCAGACCGAAAAAGGCTCTCATTCTGGTTTAACCAGGGCGCACCGAGGGATTTAAAACCCAAACCGCTAGAAAATCAAAATCCTCCGCACCCAACCATGGATGCGGAGGCAGATGATAGGAAAATCCTTTACAAATGACTTAAAAGAATGGCTTATTTGAGTTCCGCCACCAGCTTGGAGAAGGACTCGGGCTCATTTAATGCCATATCCGCCAATACCTTGCGGTTAAGCTGCATTCCTCGGGCGTTCATTTTACCCATAAACTCAGAATAACTCATCCCTTCCTGGCGGCAGGCTGCGTTAATCCGTGTAATCCAGAGGGAGCGGTATTCCCGCTTTTTCAATTTCCGCCCTACATATTTATATACCAGTCCTTTCTCAAGAACGTTTTTTGCTACGGTATAAACATTTTTTCTTTTCCCGTAAAAGCCTTTGGCCTGTTTCAGGATTTTTTTTCTTCTTGCGCGGGAGGCGACGGCATTGACCGAACGTGGCATAGTCTAATTTTTTTATAATACCAGAGGTAGATACTTCGTTTATTCTTCCATTCAAGGGATCCACCCTCTCTGTTATGGAAACAGGGAAACAGGAAGATCCGCGATGCGATCTATCCTTTCAGAACCAACATCTTCTTAACTAGGTTCTCATGAGAAGGCGCCACCAGGCCTGCTTGACGCAGATGACGTTTCCGCTTCTTGGACTTCTTAGTCAGAATGTGGCTTCTAAAAGCCTTATATCTCCGAATCTTTCCAGTACCCGTTACCTTGAAAGTCTTCTTAGCACTGGAATTGGTTTTCACCTTAGGCATGATCTAAATTTTGGGATGGCAAAGCTAAACCAAATTACGTTTCCCACAAAATATAAGTTCTCTAAAAAACCACCCTCTGCCTCCTGCTCCCCTATTTTCCATGGCCCACTGCCTGCCGCTCGCCTCCCTGAATGGGCAAAATGACCCCCTAAATCTATTCTTTGCGTTTTCCCTATTTTTACACTTCTGTATATTTTTCAACCCTTGGAGATCCGCTACGCTTATGCCAGTATTTAAATTCAGAATCTACCTTGAAGAAGATGACCAGATATATCGGGATATAGAAATGAAGACCAACCAAAGTTTCTATGACCTGCATTTGATCATTCTAAAAGCCTATGAATTTGACGGAAAGCACGCAGCTTCTTTCTTTGAAAGCGACGACCGATGGGGGAGAGGCCGGGAGATACACTCCAATACTTTGGTCAACAAGAAGAATGCACCCAACCTTTCCATGGTGAAGACGCCCGTATCCGCTTTGGTGGCCAAACCCGAGCAAAAGTTCGTCTATGAGTATGATCCCGCCAAAAAATGGACCTTTCTCGTGGAGTTGATTGGCGTTCATGCCAGGGAAAGCGAAGAAGAAACCTATCCCCGGGTTGTCCGGAAAGAAGGCATTGCTCCCGGCCAATACGGGGTAAAAGGCGTCGACCTGGATAAACTTCTCGATGTCGAGGAGAAATATGACCTAGGTGCCGACGATATGGCAGAAGGATACGGGCAAGAAGGCGATGCGGAGCCCGATGGTCCCCAGGGGGGTGATCTTTAAAGCTTCGATGAAGCCTTGGTGAACCTAGGATGCAGACCATGAAAGAAAAATCCAAAAAGCGATTAGTCCAGATTTGTGGGCCCACTGCCGTAGGGAAATCCAAGATCGCCATGCGCTTAGCCAAACGCTGGAATACGGTGATTTTATCGGCCGACAGTCGTCAAGTTTACCAGGAAATGGACATTGGGACGGCCAAGCCCAGTTTGGAAGACCGCAAACAGGTTCCGCATTTTTTTGTTGATATGCTTCCCCTCACCGCGCATGTCACGGCTTATGATTTCGAAAACTGGGGCAATGCCTATTTGGAAGAAGTCTGGCAGGAAAAGGACCTGGCCATTGTCTGCGGCGGCACGGGACTCTATCTAAAAGCCCTGGTTTCGGGGATGGATCAGATGCCAGAAATCCCCCGGGAAATTCAGCAAGAAGTCGATGCCTTGGATTCCTCGGGCGGTCTTTTGGCCCTGCAGGAAGCAATCGCCAAAGAAGACCCCGAATACTTTGCCAAGGGGGAATCCCAAAACCCGGCCCGCCTTCGGCGAGCCCTGGCGGTAAAAAGGGCAAGTGGGGAATCCATCCTGCGATTTCAAACCCATTCAAAAAAAGAACGTCCCTACGAAGTGTTAAAAATCGGTCTCTGCCTTCCCAAGGAAGACCTAGACCGGCAGATTAAGGATCGGGTTGATCAAATGATAGAAAAAGGACTGATCGAAGAAGTTCAAAAACTATGGCCTCGTCAGTCCTTAAAAAGTCTGCAAACGGTTGGGTACCAAGAGATTTTTCCCTATCTGGAAGGGAAAATCACTCAAAAAGAAGCCATCCGTCTCCTAATTCGGAATACGCGCCGCTATGCAAAGCGACAAATGACCTGGTTCAGAAAAGACCCCGAGATCCACTGGTTTAGTCCCAGGGACCCGGATCTGATTGCCAAGATTGAGGCCCTTTTGGCCAAGATGGATTAGCTCGCCCAGTAGTAAACAGAGGACGACTCATGTTTGCCTCCCGCGCAATCCTTTCCATCTTTCTTCTTGCAGCAGGCCTTGCCTTCTTTCTTAGCGCCTTTCTTGCAACAGTTCTTCTTATCGCATTTACCTTCACAGGCAAAACTGGCTCCCGCAATAAACAGGGTTGCCATCACAAGCGTGAGTTTCTTCATGGTATTTGGTTATTAAACAGTGGAAGTTAGAACTAAAATTAGAAAAAAATCAGGAAATTTCTCCAACAACGGTGAGACCACCTTTTACTTTATCCCCGAGCTTTACGCGCAAGGGCGTATCCAAAGGAAGAAACAAATCTACGCGGGATCCGAATTGAATGAATCCAAACTCTTCGAGCTGTTCTACCTGATCCCCCGCTTTAATATAGTAGCGGATCCGTCGGGCCAAGGCTCCTGCGATTTGCCGCATCATCAGTTCTCCGCGGCCGTAATCCAGGACGATCGTGGTTCTTTCGTTCTCTGTGGAGGATTTGGGATGCCAGGCGACAAGATACTTTCCAGGGTGGTACTTAAAATATCGAACGACCCCAGATACGGGATTGCGGTTCACATGAACATTTAATGGGGACATGAAAATTGATACCTGCAAGCGCTTCCCCTTAAAATACTCGGTTTCCTCGGTCTCTTCAATGACCACTACCTTGCCGTCCGCCGGCGCAAAGATTAAATTTTCCATCTTTTGGACGGGCCGGGATGGCAAGCGAAAAAACCATAATATCCAGAACCAGATCAAAAAAAGAGGCAAGTGAATGAGGAGGAATAACCAGGGCATGGTTTGCCATAAGGGCAGAGAAAAATAGATGACGATCATCCAAATTAGGCTCGCCGCTATGATGTACTTGTATCCCTCTCTATGAATCCGCATATGAACCAAATCAAATTGAAGGGCAAAGGTAAGTTTGTTTCCTCATTCCCAGGCCTACCCCATCATAAAATACCATATATAAGCATAGGCATAGGCGACCGGGAGGGCAGCGAGCAGGGAATCGAATCGATCTAAGGCACCGCCATGGCCCGGCATCATACGCCCCGAATCCTTGACTCCGGCCTGGCGTTTCATTTTGGACTCCAGCAGATCTCCGAAGGTCCCAGAGATGACAATCAATGCGGCAAATCCAAGCGTGGGCAATAGGGAAAAATCCGGCCAGATGACGGGGATCAGACTGGCCGCGACCAAACACAGCATTCCTCCGCCCAGGGTGCCTTCCCAGGTCTTTTTGGGAGATAATTCGGTGAATGGCGTCTTGCCAAAGAAAGAACCGGAAATATAGGCCATGGTATCATTGGTCCAGATCAGCAGCACTAAGATCAGGGGAAGGCGATCATCGAGTTCATAGAGCGCAAATCCAGAAAGGATGGGCCAAATAATAAAGAGAAAGGTCAAAGGCAAAGGCCCCCCCAAGCTGCCCCCAAATCGGGGCATCAAATACCCCAGCAGCCAGACCGAGGTCATGGCGGCCCCCCATAAGGGGAAACGGAGCGCAGGAAAAATGAATCCCATGACCGCCAGGGCCAGGGCCAAGCCCTGGACGAGCGCGACCCCAGCCCGATCGATTTGCCGGGTCGGCGGAATGCGCTTAAATAGGGCAAAAAACTCTCGGATACAAAGCCCTTGAATCAAAATCAAAAGGAGCCCATAGGCCGCCGGACCTGTCCTTAAACCCAAGAGCATCACCCCACAAAAAACGACGGCAGAACCCAATCTCGTAAAGAACCCCGGCCAATGCATTGCCATAAGCGATCATGTCTATTCAATGAAAAAATAAATACTTGCCTAGATGAGGTCGCCGGGCCCGTTCCTCCTCCCTCCTTGGTCCCCTTGGCCCCCTTTAAAATCGTCCGACCAATCAGCCGGCAGCGGGCGAGCCTTCTTGCTCAATAAATTTATCCCTAAAACAAAGATCAGCAATCCCACCAAGGGTATGAAAATCGTGTAAGCCTCCTGGTCCAAATAGGCTTCCAAGGCTGGATTCCTTTTAGCCGCATACATGACAACCACCTGAATTCCGTTATTAAGAAAATGAGCCAGGATACTCATCCAAAGGGAACCCGTGATGAGGTAAATCCAGCCCAATAGGATTCCAGCGGCAAAGATCGCGATCAAGCCATAGGGATCGAAGTGAAAAAACGCAAAAATCATGGCGCTCAGCGCGATACTCAGTCCTGCATGCCGGGTACCGGCGTGAAAAGATCGCATCAGTATACCCCGAAAGAGCAGCTCTTCTCCGATGGCGGGAAGCACCGCCAGCGTGAGGATTACCGCAAAAAGACCTCCATATTGATTCATGGTCATGAACTGGTCCAGCAGAGCTTCGCGGGCTCGGAGCTGCTCAGCAAAAAAAGGTCCAAAGTCAAATCGCCTGAACCAGCCTCCTACGGTTTGAATGATCGGGATAAAGCCCAGAATAATGCCGGTCACCATCCCGATATGGAGAGGCTTCGGGCGGGCAGCAAGCCCCAGATACTGCATGGGACGAGGATGGGCCAAATAAGCAAAAACCAGCGCGGGAATCAAGAAAAAGCCGAGGGTCTGGCTTGCCGTAAGCGCCAAACGCAAAAAAAGAACCCTTTCGGATAGGTTATCCGGGGTATCCATCAGCTCTTCCAAGGCCGCTCCCTCGCCGGAGGCCAGTCCCATACCCCATATAAAGATCACAAACTGGGAAAAGGTAAACATCATGAGGAAAAGCAGGATCATCTGCAAGGTTCTGGGGAAGGAGCGCCAGTAACGAGACTTAAACATAAGCGATGGTTTCAGGGACAAAGGTATATCGATATAGGAATTGGCAACATTATTGCATCTATAGATTCCGTAAACGGCCTCGAAAAAGGCTGCAGGCAGATGGATCTGGCCGGCGCTCCGCCCCCGGGTCCGTAAGATTGACTATTTTTGGTCCTTATTATCTGATTGGAATGGAAGAAATTGCGCCCGGTCCTTTGTTGTCCCAGATCCATAGCCCAGACGATCTGAAAAAACTTAGCCGCACAGAGCTACCCCAGTTTTGTGCAGAACTTAGGCAGTACATCATTGATTGCGTCAGCGTTTATGGCGGCCATTTTGGCGCCAGCCTGGGCGTTGTCGAGCTAACGGTTGCTTTGCACTATGTGTTGAACACCCCGGATGATCAGCTGGTTTGGGATGTGGGGCATCAGGCCTATGGTCATAAAATCCTCACAGGTAGAAAGAAGGTCTTCCATACCAACCGCCGATGGGGAGGAATCAGTGGATTTCCCAAACGGGCCGAAAGCCCTTATGATGCTTTTGGCGTCGGGCATTCTTCAACCTCCATTTCCGCAGCGCTGGGCATGGCCATGGCTTCCGCTTATGAAGGGAATCAAGATCGGCAGCACGTAGCCGTTATCGGGGATGGCGCCATGACAGCCGGGCTTCCTTTTGAAGCCATGAACCACGCCGGAGTCAGCGGCACCAATCTCCTGGTGATCCTCAATGATAATAACATGTCCATCGACCCGAATGTCGGGGCGCTGAAGGACTATCTGACCGATATTACGACCTCTCATACCTACAACAAGCTGCGCGACGACGTATGGAAATTACTGGGCAAACTCCCTTATGGAGAAATCCACCGAGAGCTGGCGGCGAAGCTGGAAGGGAGCCTGAAAGGGATGGTATCGCGGTCAAGCAACCTTTTTGAAGCATTGGGACTTCGGTATTTTGGGCCCATCGACGGGCACCATGTGCTCAAACTGGTTGAGACCATCAGCGACCTCCGTGATATCCCCGGACCCAAGCTTTTGCATATCAAAACCATCAAAGGGAAGGGCTATGAGCTGGCCGAGAAGGATCAGACCCTTTGGCATGCGCCGGGCACTTTCGATAAAGTGACCGGAAAGCTTCATGCCCCGATAAACCCCTTGCCTCGTCCTCCAAAGTACCAGGATGTTTTTGGTCATACCCTCGTCGAGCTTGCTGAAAAAAACCCCCAGATCATGGCCATCACGCCAGCCATGCCCTCGGGATGCTCCATGAAGTACATGATGGACAAAATGCCCGATCGTGCCTTTGACGTCGGCATTGCAGAGCAGCATGCCGTAACCCTCAGCGCCGGCATGGCTACCCGGGGACTTCGGGTTTTTTGCAATATATACAGCAGTTTCATGCAAAGAGCCTATGACATGGTCATCCATGATGTAGCACTCCAGGATTTACCCGTCGTCTTTTGTCTGGACAGAGCGGGACTGGTAGGAGAAGATGGACCGACCCATCATGGCGCCTATGACATTGCTTACATGCGCTGTATCCCCAATATGATTGTTTCGGCGCCCATGAATGAATCGGAACTCCGCAACCTGATGTATAGCGCCCAACTCGAAGAGAACCAGCACCCCTATGTGATTCGCTATCCCAGGGGTCAGGGGGTTATGATCGATTGGAAAACGCCTTTTTCCCCCATTAAAACGGGAACGGGGCGCAAGATCTGCGATGGGGAGAAGGTTGCCATCCTCAGTTTTGGACATCCGGGCAATTTTGCGGTGCAGGCCTGCGCGGAACTTGCCCTCGAGGGCATTTATCCCGCCCATTACGACCTCCGCTTCGCCAAGCCCCTGGATGAAGCCATGCTCCATGAAATCGCAAAAAATTACGACTATTGGATAACGGTGGAGGACGGAACCATCCTGGGAGGTTTTGGCTCGGCCATCCTGGAGTTTCTCGCCCGTCACGATTATCACCCACAGGTACAAATGCTAGGGATCCCGGACCGGATCATTGAGCACGGTAAGCCCCAAGAGCAGTATCGAGACAGCGGATACGATGCCCAGGCCATCAAAGAGGCCGTTCAGAAAATCTTTGCCGTTCATCACGCCATGGTGCCCCAACCTTAGTTGCAGTAGACTCGGATTACCAGGCTTTCTGCCGAAATGGAATCTCCGGTTCCCGCCCTGGGGAGCATCGCTTCGGTACTGGCATGAATTCTCTATCTTTGCCCCCTCAATTAGGCTAGGCTCAGTAAACCAATCAAACATGGAGGCAACGCTCGATCAGGCTCTTAAATTGGGCCTTCTGGAAGAAGAATTTGAAATGATAAAATCCGTATTAGGCCGGGTACCCAACTTTGCGGAAACCGCGGTCTATTCGGTGATGTGGAGTGAGCACTGTAGTTATAAAAACTCTATTGTGTGGCTAAAAACACTCCCTAAGGAAGGGGAGCGCCTGCTGGTTAAAGCAGGGGAGGAGAACGCCGGACTGGTGGATATTGGCGACGGTCTGGGATGTGTTTTTAAGATTGAATCTCATAATCACCCATCGGCCATTGAGCCGTTTCAAGGCGCTGCAACCGGCGTGGGGGGCATCCACCGCGATATTTTCACCATGGGGGCTCGCCCGATTGCCACGCTAAATTCCCTTCGATTTGGCAAACTGGATAATCCTAAAACGAAGTGGCTTCTTCATGGAGTGGTACGAGGCATTTCCCATTATGGCAACTGCTTTGGGGTACCCACCGTGGGCGGAGAAATTTATTTTGAATCCTGCTATCAGACGAACCCACTGGTCAATGCCATGAGCATTGGCATCGTGGAGGCGGGCAAGACTGCATCGGCCATCGCCTATGGGGAAGGAAATCCGGTCTATATCGTCGGGGCCGCGACGGGGAAAGACGGAATCGGCGGCGCATCTTTCGCCTCGGCAGACATCACGGAATCCAGCGCTGCCCAGCTCCCGGCCGTCCAGGTAGGTGACCCGTTCGAAGAAAAGAAATTATTAGAAGCCTGTTTGGAGCTGATTCCTACAGGTGCCGTGGTGGGTATGCAGGATATGGGAGCGGCCGGTATTGCCTGCTCTACCAGCGAGATGAGCGCCAAAGGCGAACATGGCATGAACATCCATCTAGACCGGGTACCGACCCGGCAGGCCGACATGAAGCCCTGGGAAATGCTGCTGAGCGAAAGCCAGGAGCGGATGCTGATTGTCGTCAAAAAAGGAAGGGAAAAGGATATTGAAGAGATATTCAAAAAATGGGATATCCATTGCGCGCAGATCGGCGAAGTGACCAAAGACACTCAGTTGAAGTTCTATATGCACGGTGAGCTGGTCGCGGATCTTCCCGCCGAAAGTCTGGTACTGGGTGGAGGCGCTCCGGTATACCATCGCAGCTTCCATCCGCCCGCCTATCTAAAAGAGATCGAAGCCTTCGATATCTCCCAGTATCCGGCACCCCTGGACCTTAAATCCGCAGCCGAGCAATTGGTTTCTATTCCTACCATTGCTTCAAAACGGTGGATTTATGATCAGTACGATTCCATGGTGGGTATTGCCAATACCCAGACCAACGCGCCCAGCGATGCCGCCGTTCTTCGAATCCTAGGCAGCGAAAAAGCCATTGCGGCCACCACCGATTGCAACAGCCGTTATGTGTTCGCTGATCCATATAAAGGCGCCATGATGGCGGTGAGCGAAGCGGCACGAAATATTGTTTGCAGCGGCGGACAGCCGGTTGCTATTACCAATTGCCTGAATTTCGGAAATCCCTATCAGCCCGAAGTTTACTATCAGTTTGTAGAGTCCATCAAAGGCATGACCGAAGCTTGCCAAAAACTGGGCACGCCGGTAACCGGGGGGAATGTAAGTTTCTATAACCAAAGCGAAGACGGCCCGGTTTATCCAACCCCCACCATTGGCATGGTCGGCATATTGGAAAACCTGGACCAGAAAATGACCCTGTATTTTAAAAATCCAGGCGATCTGATCTATCTCGTTGGATACCAGGGATCCGACCTCCACGGTTCCGAATACTTGCATCATATCCTGGGCGCCGAGCTGAGTCCTGCCCCTCATTTCGACATGGAGGAAGAGTACTTATTGCAAAAGACCTTACTGCCCATTATTCGGAATAAGGAAGTACAATCCGCCCATGATTGCGCCGAAGGCGGCTTGTTTGTGGCCCTGCTGGAAAGCGCAATGTTTCATAAACTGGGATTTGAGCTGGATTCGCTTCCCGACCAACGCCCCGACGCCTACCTGTTTGGCGAGGCGGCATCTCGGGTTCTGGTTACCGTTCCAGCAGCCAAAGCCAAAGACTTGGAGGCCAGCTTGGGAACGCTTCCCTACGCCTGCATTGGCCGCGTAAGAGAAGACGAAGAGGTGAAGATCCAAGGAACCTCCTGGGGTCCCGTGAGCGCCTGGATGGACTTATATAACCAGGCGATTGAAAAATTAATGCAAACTCCATAAGAACTTTTTTCCTACGATAATGAGCAAAAAACAGATCCGGACTGCCCTGATTTCCGTATTTCATAAACAGGGGCTGGCTCCCATCGTCGAAACGCTAGATGCCATGGGCGTCTCCATTTATTCTACAGGCGGCACTTATTCCTTTATTCGAGATCTAGGCGTCCACTGTAAATCCGTAGAAACGCTGACGGGCTATCCCTCGATTCTTGGAGGGAGGGTGAAAACACTCCACCCCAAAGTATTTGGGGGAATCCTGGGGAGAAGAGAACTGGAGGAAGACCGGAAGCAAATGCTAGAGTATGAGATTCCGGGATTTGATTTGGTCATTGTAGACCTCTATCCTTTTGAAGAAACCCGTCGAGCGACCAAGGAAGAGGCAGAAATCATCGAAAAAATTGACATTGGTGGAGTGAGCCTGATTCGCGCCGCAGCGAAAAACTATAAGGAGGTAACCATCATTTCCCACCGAGACCAGTATACCCCCTTCCTGGAGCTTATCCGCAACCAAGAAGGATTTACCGAGGAATCCCAGCGGAAAAACTACGCGCGGGAAGCCTTCGCCAATACCCAGGCCTATGACGCCCAAATCGCCGATTACTTTGAAGCGGAACCCGGTTCTGATACCGAAGGACATCGCCCTCCATGGCAAGCCTTGCGATATGGCGAAAACCCTCATCAGAAAGCTTGGTTCCAAGGGGACTGGGAAGTCTATTTTCAGCAGATACACGGAAAAGCGCTTTCCTATAATAATCTGGTAGATCTGGATGCCGCACTAAGTTTGACCGCCGAATTTGATGGGGGGGTGCTGGCCATCATTAAGCATACCAATGTTTGCGGAATTGCCCGGCGCAAGGACGGGGTGGAAGCCTGGTCTGAGGCCTTGGCGGGAGATCCTGAGAGTGCATTTGGAGGGATCATCGTCAGCCAACATCCGATTGATGCGGCCATGGCTGAAGCCATCAGTGCTCATTTCTTCGAAATCCTTCTGGCGCCCTCCTTCGCGCCCGCGGCCCTCGAAATCCTCCAAAAAAAGAAGAACCGAATTCTCTTGGTTCAAAAAGCCCCCTACCGGCAACAGGAAGACCGAAAAACCATTTTAGGTGGGACGCTGATCCAGGATAAAGATCTGGGCAGCCTAGAAAAATGGGAATCCAAGGGAGGGAGGTTACCCAGCCAAAAAGAAGAAGAAGACCTTCGATTTGCAAACCTGGTCTGCAAGCACCTCAAATCGAATGCCATTGCCATAGTCCGAGATCAACGGCTCTTAGGAAAGGGATGCGGCCAAACCAGTCGCATTGACGCCCTTCGCCAGGCCATTCTAAAAGCGGAGCAGCAGGGGGTTAGCCTTGAGAACTCCGTGATGGCCTCAGATGCATTCTTCCCCTTTGATGATTGTGCCCGACTTGCCAAAGAATCAGGAATTTCGGCGATCATCCAACCCGGCGGATCGATCCGTGATGAAGATACCGTCCGCTTTTGCCGTGAACATGGTATGGCCTTAATTATGACGGGTATGCGGCATTTCAAACATTAATCCCTATCATGGGTGTCTATGGTATCCATTATCGTTGATCGAGACGTTCAACTCCGCAGTTTTACTTCGGCCGATGCGGAGGCCTTGTTTGAGACCATCGAAGCATCGCGATCTCACCTCAGACCCTGGATGAAATGGGTGGATCACACCACGAAGCTGGAGGAAGTTCATCAGTTTATTCAGCGAGGGCAGACCCGATTAAATCAGCAAACTGGCATTGAACTAGGCATTTTTCGACATCAGCAGATCCTGGGTGGCATTGGCATGCACGACTGGGATCATACGATCAAGAAAGCACAGATTGGCTATTGGATACGCCCCCCTTACCAGGGGCAGGGCCTCATGTACCGGTGCAGCGTTCGTTTCATCAATTTTCTTTTTGAAAAGCCTGGACTCAATAAAATTGAAATCCATTTCATGAAATCAAACCTGCGCAGCGCGGCCTTGGCTCGTCGACTGGGGTTCCAGGTAGAAGGCCTGATCAGGCAAAGCTATGCCATCCATGGCCGCCTGGAAGATATTGTCATCACCGGTCTATTAAAAACGGAATGGAAACAAGAACCCGTTTAATCCTCGGCCGACCTGCCTTTTAGCTTCGTCCAAATCTCCGGTATTCTTTTAATCCAGTTCAGTTCCTTCATCTGGGTTCGGGCATCCTGAGCCGGGCTCCCGAAATAATTTTTCCCTCCATCTATACTCTGGGCAATGCCGCTTTGGGCATAAACCACTGCCCCTTTACCGATACGCAGATCTTTGCTCACCCCGACCTGGCCCCATAATATCACCTCATCTTCAATAATGGTCTTTCCGCCAATGCCTACCTGGGCTGCAATCAGGCAGTTTTTTCCGATCACGGCCCCATGGCCTACGTGAACCTGATTATCCAGCTTCGTACCCCGCCCGATGATTGTATCCCCGCTGACGCCCCGATCAATGGTACAGCCAGCCCCAACTTCCACCTGGTCTTCCAAAATGACCCGTCCGATGCTGAGCATTTTTTCATACTGGATATCGGCGGCTTTTCTTCGTTTAAAATAAAAGGCATCCGCCCCGATGACAGAACCGGCATGAATGATGACCCCGTCCCCAATGACGGTGCCTTCGTAAAGGACTACTTGGGGATGAATAATACAATCTTTGCCAATCCGTACATGGCGACCGATAAAAACACCCGGCTGAATGACGGTACCCTCGCCCACCTGCACATCTGAGCTGATGGATTCCTGCGCAGGGCGAAAAGGAGAAAAATAAGCGCAAAGCTTCACATAAGCAGAAAAAGGATCTTCGACCAGGAGCAAGGTTTTTCCTGGCGGACAGTCCAGGGCCTGATTAATCAGAATAACTGTGGCCGCAGAGTCTAGGCTGGCCCGATAATATTTTTCGTAGTCGACAAAAGTGATATCCCCCGCCTCTACCTTGTGGATTTCGTTGATTCCGGTAACCATTTGTTGGGCATCCCCGAGGATCTGCGCATTCAGAAATTCTGAAATCCAGGAAACCGTCACTGCATCCCTTAGTTTCATGATTCAAGTTTGCGCAAAAATACAAATTGATGGTCGTCCTTTGGATGGCTTCTCTTCCTGCCTCTCAAAATTTAGGATCGTTTTGAACTCAGGCCCTGACATCCAAAATTTCATCCTAGATTTAGGTTTATG
The DNA here is from genome assembly GCA_964646775.1 of uncultured Chitinophagaceae bacterium. GTDB lineage: Bacteria > Bacteroidota > Bacteroidia > Chitinophagales > Chitinophagaceae > CAYPQN01. The sequence goes on from CAZYEZ010000017.1 coordinate 17,477, forward strand.
AATCCATTGCCCTACCTTAATTTCAACGGAAGCATGCTTCCTCTGGATCATATACCCCGGGCACAAAATCCTCGTCACCGGCCGCAAAAAGGGGTTTTTGAAACCATGCGCTGGGAAAAGCATCGTTTACCTTTTCTAGATGCCCATCTTCAAAGGCTTAACCGAGGGCTGAAGCGGCTGCAGCTGAAGGCGGCCTTTCCCAAGAAGGCCGCAGATATCCATCAGGAGGTCCATGCGCTGTTGGCCCGCGGCGGGGATCCCTCCTATGCCCGTGTTCGCCTCCACGTCTTTCTATCGGATCCAGAGTCCTCAACCCTGGACTATACCCTGGAAGCCTGGGCGCTCACGGAGCAGGAGCAGGGCTGGAATGAAAAGGGTTATAAACTGGGATGGGGAGAGGCAGACGGGGATCCGCAGCTTTCTGAATTCAAGGTTACACCCAACGCTCAATGGGATGCCTTGGAAACACAGGGTCGGGAACAAGGATGGGACGATATGATCCGGCTTCGGGATGGGAAATGGATGATTGAAACCATGCGTGCTAATCTCTTTATTATTGAGAATGAAAAGATCTATACCCCACCCCTTTCCGAGGGCTGTGTAGATGGGGTCATGCGCCAGTGGTTGATTTCCACCTTGGGCGATGCCGGCATTCCGATTTTCTCCCTTCCGCTATCCACCCATCGCCTGGCCAAGGCGGATGGAGTTTTCCTCACCAATGCAGTCCGCCGAATCCAATGGGTATCGCAGATTAAGAGCTATTACTTTCCCCCCGATCCCGTTCGGGCACTCTATTTGCGTGTCTTCGGCCAAAGCTAATTTCGCCTTTCTCTCGCTTTTATTCTCGGCATTTGGCAGGAATCCAATTACCTTTGCATCCATGGAAAATCAGGTTCGCGTTCGGTTTGCCCCCAGTCCAACCGGTGGGCTCCATTTGGGAGGGGTTCGCACCGCCTTGTTCAATTACTTGTTCGCCCGGAAGAATCAAGGGGTCTTTGTTCTTCGAATTGAAGACACGGATCAGAACCGTTTGGTGGAAGGCGCAGAAAGCTATGTGCAGGAATGTCTGGAGTGGGCCGGGATTGTCCCCGACGAAGGGCCCCAGGCCGAAGGCCCCTACGGCCCTTACCGACAAAGCGAAAGAAAAATTAAATATCGGCAGTTCGCCGAGCAGCTGATCGATTCGGGTCATGCCTACTATGCCTTCGATACCCCGGAGGAAATGGCAGCCATCCGGGATCAAGCCATGGCCGAAAACAAAGCCCCTTTTCAATACGACATGCACTCCCGCATGCGCATGAAAAACTCGCTGACACTCCCCATGGAAGAAGTCACCCGGCTGCTCGATTCGGGTTACCCTCACGTTATTCGAATGAAAGTGAACAAGGGTGAGCTGTGGGTCAATGACCTGATTCGGGGCCAAATGCGATTCGATCTATCCACCTTAGATGATAAAGTGCTGCTGAAGGCCGATGGAATGCCCACCTATCATTTAGCCGTCGTTGTCGACGATTTTCTCATGAAGATCACCCATGTCCTGCGTGGCGAAGAATGGCTTCCAAGTCTTCCGTTGCATGTTCTGATCTGGAAATTTCTCGGCTGGGAACAAGCCATTCCCCAATGGGCACACCTACCACTTATACTCAAACCCGATGGCCATGGCAAATTGAGCAAGAGGGATGGAGACCGGCTCGGGTTCCCCGTCAATGCCATGAGCTGGACAGACCCCAAAACCAAAGAAAAATCCGGCGGGTTTCGGGAGATGGGATTTTTGCCCGAAGCCTTCCTGAATGTTCTGGCCTTGCTTGGATGGAATGACGGAACCGAAAACGAAATCTTTACGCTCGAAACACTGATCGAAAAGTTCGACCTAAACCGCGTGCATAAGGCAGGCGCCCGTTTCGATTTTGACAAGGCCAAATGGATCAATCAGCAACATCTGCAAAAGCTTAGCGATGAGGAACTCATCGAGCTGGTTCGGCCTTTTTTCCTGGCCAACCAGGTGGATCCGGAAGCCGAAAAACTGGTGCGGGTCGTTCCCCTCATTCGGGATCGTTGTGCGCTGCTTTCCGAATTCTGGTCTCAGGGTTATTATTTTTTCCAACCTCCGCGGCATATCCATATGGATGCACTTGTTCATAAATGGGATCCCGCCCGGCAGGCTTTTTTTCAATCTTTTGCCCAGGAGCTCATGGCCTCTCCCGCATTAGGCGCCACAGAAATGGCATCGAATTTTGGTCTCCGCGCCAAAGAGCAAGGAATTAAAAAAGGGAGCCTGCTCCTTCCCCTCCGAATCATGTTGGTAGGGGATAAGTTTGGTCCGGACCTTTTTGAGATTGCAGAAATCATCGGAACTCAGGAGACGGCGCGCCGGATTCAAACGGCCTTGGCCCAAATCGAGGCAGCCCACGGTCCCATGAAGCAGTAATCGGAAAGTTAAATGGCTGAATAAAGCACCTAATTGCCTGAAAATGAGCCATAAAACAAAATAGCGCGAAAGGGGCGCGAAAAAATACCCGATTTTGCTAAGAGAATGTGAATTTTTGTTTAAATTTGGTTTAGACCTCATTGTAAAACAAATAATTTCATTCCAATGAAAAGACCATTACTCTTCATGTTGCTCGCCGCGGGCCTTGGTATCAGCGCCGAAGCAGAAGCGCAGTACACCAAGAATTGCCTGATCGAAGAATTCACTTCTTCTACCTGTCCCCCCTGTGCGGGGATGAACTCCTGGCTAGACCCCTTGTTGAACGGCCGGAGTGCCAATAAACCAGGCTCCGGGCTGGTCGTGGTGAAATATCAAATGAATTTTCCGGCCCCGGGTTCCGATGCCAGCTATAATGCGGCTGGACAAGCCCGCGCATCCCATTATATCGCCGGGATGAGCCGCTGGGGAATTCCGCTGCACTTCACCAACGGTAAGTACAAGGATACCCTGATGGGCGGTGGTACGAACCTGAACGTCGTAACCAACGAGCTCAACAACTGCGGGGGCACCTCAGATCTGGAAATCACCGGTTCCTATGTGGTAAAACCCATCGGTCCGAACAAAGATTCCCTTTACATTACGATCACGGTAACGCCTTCTGCCGATCTTACAGGGAATTTCCGCCTTCTCGTCGCCGCTACGGAAGAGCATTACATCAACGACAAAGTAGCGACTGGACACACCACTCCCCAAACGGATTATTACCATGTGATGCGGAAAATGTATCCGTCGGCAAACGGAACCCAAATTTCAAGCTTTACAAAGGACCAACCTCAAACCTTCACCTTCGCCGATGAAGTTGAAGTAGGGAATGTGACCAAGGGAAGCTACAAGTGGTGGAGCAATCCCTTCTCCGGTTCGCTGGTGGTTTTCGTTTCAGATTGGAGCAAACCCGTTCGTAGCGAAGCCAACGTGCTTCAGGCAGCAGCGATTCCCGCTCAGTGGCCTGCGAACGTAAATGAAGTATCTCAGTTTCAAAACTTCCGCATGTTCCCCAACCCTGCGACCAACCAGGCTGTCATGGTATTCAACCAGGCACGTCCTGCGGATGTAGCCGTTCGGGTAACGGATTTGGTAGGACGCGTTGTTTATCAACTCCCTGCTCAGCCTTTGAGCCAAGGTGCTTCTCGGATCGTTCTGCCCACCGATCAATTGCCTAATGGGCATTATCTGGTGCATTTGCTTTCCGAAGAAGGGGATATGGTTCAACGCCTTACCGTTTCGAAATAAGTCTAGAGCGGAGGCATTCTATGCTTTCGTTTCCATTCCTCAACCATCCCCGCAAATATTTCTTTGCGGGGATTTTTATTCTCCGATTCTTATGAAATCAGCGCTCCTTAAGTTTTCACCATTTCTTGGACTGGCATTATGCCTTGGCTGCCAGCCCGACCCAAATTATAAACCTCAGCCAACCCCGGAAGATGCCACCGTTGTAATCCAGATTCACCATGAGGTGGATGGCGAAGCATTGGTTCGGGAGAAGACCTGGTATACCAACGCAAACGGAGATCAATATCAAGTCTACGAGTATAAATACTACCTAAGCAATTTTCAACTGACTGGAAGCAATGGGCAGGTCTACGCACCCGAGGAAAGTTATTACCTGGTGGATGATGCCGACCCGGAATCCATGATCATACGGCTGGAAGGGGTTCCTTTAGGGGCGTATGATTCGATTTCCTTTTTGATCGGCGTGGACAGTCTCCGCAATGTATCGGGGGCTCAAACGGGGGCACTCGATCCCAGTAACGGCATGTTCTGGACCTGGAATACAGGCTATATCATGGCGGCCATGATGGGCACTTCTCCTCAGGCTGGCTCCATCCCACATAATCTAAGCTTCCACGTAGGAGGATTTGATGGGCCCCATTCCGTCCTGCGTCGCCCGGGTTTTGCCTTCGACACGCCTTTGTTGCTGGAGTCCGGAGATACCCAGGTCTTAAACCTGCACAACAATCTCAATCAATGGTTCCAGGGCGCCTACCTCATCGATTTCTCGGTCTTTTCCAACATATCTGCGCCCGGCTACGGAGCACAAATGCTTGCCGATAATTATGCGAACATGTTTATCCTCAAGCGGTAAATAAGTAGCTTTCAAAAAACCAAATCAAAAGAACGCCCTAGCAAATCAGCGAACTTAGGTTGTTGTCGTTAGCGCGAAGGGCTCAAGAACGAGAAAAACTCCTGCTTCCACGCCCCCACACAAGGCAGGAGCCCAATACCTGCTTGGGTATCGGGCTCCTGTATTTGAATCCTTAAAGGCCTACCATGGGCCTAATGCTCCACCTCATCCTTTCCTAAAGGAACGGTTTGAGGTATGAAATCGTTCCCCTGTCCATCGTCCTTATACTCATAAGGCCAGCGATGCACTTCAGGAATTTCACCCACCCAGTTTCCATGTCCGGGCTTAATGGGTGTCGTCCATTCGAGGGTCGGAGATGCCCATGGGTTCCTAACGGTCACTTTACGTCCTTTCCAGATGCTGGCAAAGAAGTTGACTACAAAGAGAATCTGAGCCAAGAAGGTAATAATTACCACCACGCTCATGAATGTATTCATGTCGTTAAACTGGCGGAAAGACTCCCAGGCGCTGTAGTCGTAGTAACGACGGGGCATCCCTGCAATACCTTGGTAGTGCATGGGCCAGAACACCAGATAGGACCCTGCAAAAGTCACAAAGAAGTGAATATAGCCCAGGGTGCTATTCATAAACCGGCCATACATTTTCGGGAACCAATAATAAATGGCCGCAAACATGCCAAAGAAAGCGGAGATTCCCATGATGATGTGGAAGTGGGCAACGACAAAATAAGTGTCATGCAAGTGGATATCCAGGGCCGAATTCCCAAGGAAAATTCCGGTCAATCCGCCTGAAATAAACAGGGATACAAACCCTAATGCAAAGAGCATGGGCACGGTAAAGCGAATTTTTCCTCTCCAAATCGTCGTCAGCCAGTTAAACACCTTCACCGCAGAGGGCACGGCAATTAACAAGGTCAGGAGCACGAAAATCGAACCGAGGAATGGACTCATTCCCGTCACAAACATGTGGTGGGCCCATACTAAGAAGGCAAGGGTTGTAATCCCCACCAGGGAGATGATCATGGCGTAGTAGCCAAAGATCGGCTTCCGGCTATTATTGGCCAGAATGTCTGAAACCATTCCCATCCCGGGAAGCATAATGATATAAACTTCCGGGTGCCCCAGGAACCAGAATAAGTGCTGGTAGAGGATCGCAGAACCTCCAATATTGGGTAATGCCTTTCCGGCGATAAAAATCTCTGAAAGATAGAAGCTCGTTCCCATGTTCCGGTCGAACATCAACAATACGAAACCAGAGAGTAGAACCGGGAATGCCAGCACCCCTAATACCGCCGTAAAGAGCAGCGCCCAAATGGTAAGCGGCATCCGCGTCATGCTCATTCCTTTGGTTCGCATATTCAGGATGGTTGAGATATAGTTCAACCCACCTAAAAGCGAGGAAATCACGAATATGGCCATGGATGCAAGCCAGAGATCCATTCCAAGTCCCGAACCTAGAGAAGCTTCCTTCAGAGCGCTCAGTGGCGGATAAACCGTCCATCCTCCGGAGGCAGGACCCGTTTGAACGAATAAGGAGATGAACATCAGCACACTGGCGGTTAGGAAGAACCAGAAGGAGAGCATGTTCATAAAGGGCGAAGCCATATCACGGGCACCGATCTGCAAGGGAATCAGCAGATTCGCGAAGGTCCCCTGCAGCCCCTGGGTCAATACGAAAAACACAAGAATGGTACCATGCATGGTTACCAAGGCATAGTAAAACTCAGGAGATAGCTTTCCTCCTTTCGCCCACTCACCCAGGAAGGCTTCCATGATTGGAAAAGTCTCCTCAGGAAAACCTAGCTGAAGTCGGAA